>NZ_JJQY01000074.1:0-103177 GCF_000979295.1 Methanosarcina sp. 1.H.T.1A.1
GCACCATGTCTGCGGCTTCACGAGCCACATCCGTGCCGCTGCCCATAGCGACCCCCATATCGGCATTCTTGATAGCAGGAGCATCGTTTACCCCGTCTCCGGTCATGGTAACGATCTCTCCTTCTGCCTGGAAGAGCTGTACTATTTTCAACTTCTGTACAGGAGAGGTTCGGGCAAAAACAATACTCGGGTTTTTGAGCCGGGAAGCAAGCTCTGTACGGGAGAGGGATTTCAGCTCGTCTCCGGTAATAATCTCAGGTTTTCCGGATACCGCAAGTCCTACATCCCTGGCAATTGACTCTGCGGTAACCGGGTGGTCACCTGTGATCATGACAACCTTAATCCCGGCAGCATGACATTTCGCAATAGCTTCTCTGGCTTCAGGGCGCGGTGGGTCTACAATCCCGATGAAACCCAGAAAAATAAAATCTCCGGTATACTCGTTCTGTGCTTCTGCCTGCCTGAACGCAAGGGCAATTATCCTTTCGCCTTTTTCTGCCAGCCTCAGGTGCCTTTCCAGAAGCTCTTTTTGCCCGGCTTCATCCAGTTTTCGGATTTCTCCGGACTCCATAACTGACCCGCACATTTCCACAACCACTTCCGGAGCGCCTTTAAGGTATACCTCAAGTTTGCCTTCGGGAGTGCGGCAGACAACTTCCATGCGCCGGGTAAGGGAATCGAAAGGAAACTCCTCCAGCCTCGGATACTCTTGCTGGAGTTCTTTTACATTTTTTACATCTACGAAACTGTTCGCAAAAACAAGAAGCGCACCTTCTGTCGGGTCGCCAGTGTATCCGGGAGGCGAGTCGTAAAGTTTCGCGTTATTGCAGAGCCCTGCAACCCTTATAAAAACCGGAGGAATCTTTTCCGGATTCCACACGGGATTTCCTGTAACAGGAACTCCTCTTGCACCTGAGTCAGTACCTTTCTCCGCAAGACCTTTTTTTGTACCATCTTCTGCATCCTGCCCTGCAGAGCCTTCTTGAGAAAGGGAAGGTTTTTCCGGCTCCAGAGTTTCAAACCCTACGATAAGAGAATTTACTGCCATCCTGTTCTGAGTAAGGGTCCCGGTTTTGTCCGTACAAATCACAGTAGTCGAGCCCAGGGTTTCCACAGACTCAAGCTGTTTTATAAGGGCATTCCGGGAGGCCATTCTTCGGGAAGCAAGGCTGAGGGCAAGCGTAACTGTGGGCAAAAGCCCTTCAGGAACATTGGCAACAATGATTCCTATGGCAAAGATAAGGCTTGCGAGAAAAATATTCTGGAGAAAGAATGCGAGCAGGAAAAAGGTAATTCCAAGGAAAATCGCAATTGCTGAAATAATCTTTATGAAATGGTTGAGTTCTTTTCGGATAGGGGTGTCCACGGATAATGTCTGCTCTGTAAGCGTTGCGAGGCTTCCGATCTGGGTATCCTGTCCGGTCCCGAAAATAACGGCTTTACCGTTCCCGCTCTGTACGAGAGTTCCGGAAAAAACCATATTCCGGCATTCCAGCAGATTCGAATTAGTGCATTCAAGAGAACGCAACTGCGGCTCTGACTCCCCGGTCAGGGTTGAATTGTCCACTTTCAGGGAATTGGTTTCAATCAGACGCCCATCTGCAGGAACCTTATCCCCCTCTTCAATAAGGACGACATCCCCTGCCACAAGTTCCGAAGCCAGGACATCCCTTACTTTTCCATCCCTGAAGACCTTTGCATGAGGAGGTAGAAGCTGCCGGAAGCTTTCCATTGTCTTTGCAGCCTGATACTCCTGCACAAACGTGAAAGTCCCGTTAAGGAGAACGACTGCGAAAAGAGCAACCCCTATATAGATATTTCCCTGCCCGGGATCAAGGTACTCGCCAAGAAAAGAGAGGAGCGCTCCTACAGTCAGCAGGACAGCGAAAAAATTTCGGAACTGACGGACGTATCTCTTAAGTATGCTTTCCTTTCCTGCTTCTTCGAGGATATTTGGCCCGCATTCCTGAAGCCTTCGTGTAGCTTCCTGTTCATTGAGCCCGTTTTCGTCCGTTTCGAACCTTTTTAGAAATTCAGGAAGAGAAATAAGATGTTCATCACCCAGCGGAGAGCATACCCTATTTTTATTTCCAGCCAATTCCTTTTCCATCGAATCCCCTATAGTTCAATGTGACGCGAGAATAAGAAACTTAACGTTACGAATCTGCCGAATTACTTCAAAAATCCAGAATAATCAATTATCCGAGGCTGGTATTTAATAGAGCTTTTACCGATTACAGAACCAGATAGTAGAAAATAGAGGATGGAAAACGATTGGAAGAAATGAAGAACCTGGATAATATAGTTAAAATTTATTACATGATTTATTAAAAAAAAGGCAAAAAAAAATTCTCGGCAATTAGCTTTTATAATTTGTTAACTAAAAAAAATATTCGTATCCTAACTCGATTGAGAGGCTAGAGAATTGTTTTTACTGCCATAATTCTCACTCCTGCTCAGGCAAGACAAAAAAGCTGATTCATAAGGACTAGCTGGCTCTATTCATCAGTAAGAACTACAGTTTTTTAATATATTTTAAACTCTGGATACTCTTGTCCAGAGTGTGAAACATTTTGGATTGAAAAGGTCTATATAATATTGTCAAGTAGACAATTAAATTGGAATAAAAATATATGTATAAGAATAGAAGTAAAAAAGGTATGACCGATATGAGCGAATTCACACTTAAAACAAGACTTTTAGCTGCCCTTGAAGGCAAGCCCGTTGACAAAACGCCAGTTTGTTCCGTGACCCAGACCGGGATTGTGGAATTAATGGATGAAGTCGGAGCCCCCTGGCCTGAAGCCCACACCAACCCTGAACTTATGGCAAAGCTGGCAATCGCCAACTACGAGCTCAGCGGACTTGAAGCTGTAAGGGTCCCCTACTGCCTTACCGTCCTGGTCGAAGCCATGGGCTGTGAGATCAATATGGGCACCAAGAACAGGCAGCCCTCCGTCACCGGTCACCCCTACCCCAAAGAAATTGAAGGCGCAACAATCCCTGCAGACCTCCTTCAGAGAGGCAGAATTCCAGCAGTACTTGAAGCAATCAAGATCGTCAGGGAAAAAGTAGGTCCTGATGTGCCAATCGTTGGCGGTATGGAAGGCCCTATCACAGTCGCTTCCGACCTTATAAGTGTAAAATCCTTCATGAAATGGTCCATCAAAAAACCTGAACTCTTCGAACAGGCCCTGGACCTCGCAACTGAAGCCTCAATCATCTATGCAAACGCAATGGTCGAAGCAGGCGCAGATGTCATTGCCATTGCAGACCCTGTCGCTTCCCCTGACCTCATGAGCCCTGACTCCTTTAAGCAGTATCTCCAGCCAAGGCTGCAGAAGTTCTCCGCCAGCGTGAACTCCGTAACCATCCTTCACATCTGTGGAAACGTGAACGCAGTTCTCGACTATATGGCAGACTGCGGATTTGAAGGCCTCAGCGTTGAAGAAAAAATCGGCAGCGTAAAGAAGGCAAAGGAAATCATCGGAACCAGAGCAAGGTTAGTAGGAAACATCTCCAGTCCGTTCACCCTGCTGCCCGGACCTGTTGACAAGATCAACGCCGAAGCCAAGCAGGCTCTTGCAGACGGTATCGATGTGCTCGCACCAGGCTGTGGAATTGCACCCATGACCCCACTCGAGAACATCAAAGCCATGGTCGCAGCAAGAGACGAATACTACGCCTGAAAAGGCACAAAAGATTTCTTTATTTTTTTAGGGGCAAATCCCGGAGCTCTAAAACAATTAGAACTTCGGGATGTTCTGTCCCGATTCATATTTTTTTACTTTGCCAGGAAGGAATCTCAGGAATGAGGAGATCCGGAACCAGGCCCCTAACAGGCTGTTATTTTAGGAGGCTCAATCCAGGCAAGAGATTCAGCAAAACTCACCGGAACAGCTTATTCGCCACAAAACTTCTTGAAATTTATTAGAAACAACAAATGCTGAGATAATTGTTGAGTAAGTCTTAAACTTTTTTGGAGGAGGTTAAGATATGAGAACAGGAGTTGCAATTGACCTGGGAACCAGCGGATTCAGGGCCCAGAAAATTGACCTGGAAAACAGCAAGATTAAGAAAACCGTGATAACTCTCCGGAACCCCCTGCCGGGAGCAAACGTAATGGACCACCTTGACTTTGCAATCCATTACGGGCTTGACAAAGCTCACGGGCTCTCGGCAACGGCAGTAAAAAATATCATTACGGAACTCGGAGTAAAACCCGAAGAGATGGAGAAGTTCTCAATCTGCGGAAACCCTATCCAGCTTTCTATCTTTCAGGAAATTCCCATTGAAGACCTGGCATACGCAGGCGAGCGTAAGAAACAGAAGTATCATATTGAAGAACAAAACAGAGACGCTCGAGTCGTACCTCTGACCGAAATTAAGGGATTTGAGGAGTTTAAGAACTGCAAACTGTTTGTACCCCCCTCCATAAAACACGAGGTTGGAGCCGATGCACTTGCCCTTATAGTAAAGGCAGGCATGATCGAGAGTGATGAGATTGCGATCGCTACGGACTACGGGACAAACGCCGAAATGGCCCTGAAATCAAACGGGATTATTTACACCGGATCGGCTGCTGCCGGGCCAGCTCTCGAAGGTCAGGAAATCGAATGCGGGTCCATTGCATCCCCGCATACCATCTGCGATGTCGAATTTGAAGGAGAAAACTTGCGCTGTTACGTGCTCGACAGGGATATGAAAACAGCCATGGGAGACCTCGTAAACCCGAAGACAGGAGATGTTGTGGAAAAGGGAGAGGTCACTGCAAAAGGCATTACAGGGACAGGAGTTATTGCCCTTATCGAAGCCGGGATAAGGAACAAACTGATAGTTCTGCCAAAAATTAAGACTCCTGAGGGCATCATTCACCTCCAGGATGGGATCAAGTTTACGGATAAAGACCTTATCGCGGCCGGAAGAGCCATAGGGGCACTCAGGGCAGGGCACATTACCCTCTGTGCAGCTGCAGGCATTGAGATGGAAGACCTCAAGATAGCTCACATGTCAGGAGCTGCCGGGACTTACATGGATGCCGCAAAAGCTCACCAGGTAGGGATGATCCCTTACAACGCAAATTATGTCTCCCAGATAGGGAACACTTCCCTGACTGTTGCCCGGGAAATCCTGCTTTCTGAAGACAGGCTCCGGGAACTGCAGGCAATTGCAAAGGAAATCCTGGGCACGCATGTGATGTTCGCAACCTCCGAGGCCTTTAAGGAAGCATATATGCTTGAACTTGCCTACTGGAACGAGGGCATGGCATTCAAGATGCTACAGAAGTTCCTGAAAAAGAAAAACCTCCCCATGATCAGCGAGCCTTCAACGCTCCTTAAAATCGACCGTCAGGTTGAAAGGGATATTCCTGAACTCGGAGAAGAAGGACTTGAAGTGCTTGAAAAAGTCGGGACCTACCTTACCATGGTCATCGAAGACTGCACAGGCTGTAAACAGTGTGCAAAGGTATGCCCCAACGGAGCTCTCAGGATGGAAGACAACGGGACTGTAAAAATAAGGACCGACCTCTGTGACGGAGCAAACTGCCAGCGCTGCCTGCATGCCTGCCCGGATGACAGGTTCAAATGGGAAAACCTGACTGTTGCAGGCAACTGAGAAGGAAAAAAGAAGGTAAGAAAAACTTATTAAAAATGAAATAAAGTGGAATGCCCGTGAACTAAAGTTTGCGGGCTTACTGCTTCATTTTCCGTGGTCAGAAGATGTCGAGTGAGTGAACTACTCCTAGCTAAAGCATAGGAGCTTTCTCCCTTCTTTCTCGTAAATATTTACCTTCAAAACTAGAGTTATTTTTTGTTTGTACCCACGAAGTTTGTTCAGTTGCTTTTAATTTTTGACTTTATTATGTTTCTTTTAATTTTGAACTGTTTTACTCTGAAAGCCGGGATAAACCCGGAGGGAATAGATGCCAAAAACGGATTGAGAGACACAAAAAAGATTTTGATCACCCCCGATTTAGAGATAAAACAATATACTTTGAGAATAGAAAAATTGACGCTTATATCTCCGGAGCAGAGGTCTGGGGGTTTACAATTCATTCTAGAATGACAGGAAAGAAAAGGGAAATAAGCAGAAAGCGGCAGAAAACGGAGGAAAGAAAGTGGATGTCATTGTTGTGGGTGGTTTCCTGGGAAGCGGGAAGACAACCACTATTATCAATATGGGTAAATACCTGGCAGAAAAAGGAAAAAAAGTTGCCATCATCGTGAATGAGATAGGGGAAATAGGGATTGACGGGGACGTGATCAAAAGGTTCGGATTCGATACCAAGGAGATCACAAGCGGCTGCATCTGCTGCTCTCTGAAAGTAGGGCTGAGGACAACAATCACCCTCCTCGCAAATGAATACAAACCCGATATCCTGATGATCGAGCCCACAGGAATTGCTTTCCCACACATTATCAGGAACGAAGTCGAGCTTATGAATCTTGGAGATAAGGTGAAAGTCGCGCCCCTCGTGACCCTGATTGATGGCAGCCGCTTCAAGCATCTGATCAAAGAGGTAAAAGAATTTGCCATGAGACAGATTATAGATGCCGAGATTCTGGGAATAAACAAGGTAGATCTGATCGAACCTATCAGAATCCCCATTCTGGAAGCTTCAGTCCAGCAGCTGAACCCTAAAGCCAGGGTGGTTCTGCTTTCAGGAAAGGATACCGGGGAAAGATTTGAAAGTTTCATGCAGGTAGTTCTCCCTGATATCAAAGAAGTTCCGGAAAAAGCTCAAGTAACCACCACAGAAGAAAAGTCCAAACTTTCTGAATCTCAGGAAACCGAAAATTCCATCGAAGCCTCCGGAGTTGGCAGCTATGCTGCAGAATTTGCAATAAAGGAAGGAGAAAGCCTGAGCACGGAAACAGCAAGGGAGCTCACTACTGAATTAATGAACACAATAAAAGAAAAGGTTCTGGAGCTAAACCCCGAATTTGTAGGCCATATCAAACTCTTCCTGGACAATGGATTTGAAACCGTGAAACAGAGCATTACTATTTATTACGAAGAGCCACAGGAAGAGATCATCAAATCAAAAGAAGGAGCTGTGCCGACATTCAAGATCCTCTCAGCAGTCTCAAACGTTGAGAAGGAAACTCTAAAAGATGCTGTGAACAGCTCGGTACAGGAAACCTTTGAGAAAAGGGGAATAGACGTGCATAAAGCCAGACATGATCAAGAACACGGCCAGAAGCATGGACATGGATATCACAAACATGAACAGCATGGACATGTACAGAGAATCGTGAGTATTAAAGGCAGGGAAAAATAAGAAGAAAGAAAAGGGCGAGTCAGATTAAAAGTGTTCCCGCTCCGCCATTTTCAAAAATATTTTTTTCCGAAAGGTCCGGCCTGGCTGCCGTAAATAATTGCCAGAAATGATTCTGGCCGACAGATAGTAACGCTTTTTAATTGATTTTCTCTGAGTGGTCTATATAATACTGGGCAAGTTCATTGCCCCATTCCAGAGCACTCGGAGTAAAACTCATGATTTTCCTGTGGTCGAATTCTCCATCTTTTCCAAAGAGCTTCAGCATCATAAAAGTGTCCGCAACCATAAAAGAAGATGGTCTTAATTTTCCAGAATAGATGTAAAGAGACACCTTATTTTCCAGGCAGGTATTATATTCCTCCTCGAAGTCATTTTTCAGCCTGTTATAGACCTTTTCATCGAGAATCAGGTGCACTTCAGCTCCTTTCTCTGCACAGCTTGCCTGTATAGAAGGGCAGTCAGGACAGAAATAAGAGTAGAATGACTTGAGGGTTTTTGAGCTGTAAAGTCTGTCCCGCAAATGTCTTGGGAATTCAAAGAGGTGGTCCAGATCAGGCTCGTCCAGAGTACATTTTCCCAACATATCCATCTTCTTAATCAGGTGCCTTGGGATCGGAGACCTGTCATGTTTTGACCAGTAATCCTTGTTTCCGTCAAAAACATCAAGAAGAGAAGTAAGGGGAAGCATCTTTTCAACTATAACTTCTCCGATATCCGAGAGTTCATAGGCATTTCCCTTCTGCACGATGATATCCATATCTTTCAGTTTTTTTATCTGCGGCATTACCGCACATGCCTTTACATTAAGGGTGTCCTTGATCTCATCAATATACATCGGCCCATTAGCTAACTGGACAAGGAGATTTTTTCGTTTTTCAGAGAAGAAAATCAAGTCTATAAGGGAACTCATATTTATCCGCTTCCAACCATCATCTGTTATGTTAAGTCGGACTACCGTTTTCCGGAGCTTTACCCATAACCCACCTCAGTCCTCCGGGAAGGATAGCTTCAACATTTAGCCAAGAGCATTACTGGATAAATCCAGTACTTTACCGGGATTATTATTGCCCCGTATAATAAAGCGTTTTGAAACTTTAGCTCTTGTTGTTATACACCTCATTAAAGGAGTGGTTATCAACATATTTTCAATATAAAATTTTAATCTAAAAATGGAAAATCTCTTTAGATAAAAATCATATCAATTATATTACGAGCATTATATTTAAAGTATGATTCTGATCAGCATAACACAAACTATAGATATTATATTTAAAGTATCAGAATAAGCAAAAAATCAAAAGATATAAAGCAAACATCAGAGATATTTTATTGTTTTCAGTATAACTGAGAAACAAAAGATCTGTTTTCACACCGAATAATATAAATGCCATGGGCTCAAAAGGGCGGACCAGCCGGCGGGACGGCATCTGTGATCTTTCAACCTGTATTTTCCCGATAGTTACCCTCAAATTTTCAATACCCCTCATTTTTATGTGCCCCCCTAATATTCAATGGTTTTTATTATTCAAGGGGAAGGAATTTTCCATCCCCCGGTAAAAATCTCATGTTTGCAAAAAGGCTGTGAACTTAAAAAGTAAAGATACAACAAATTTCCCCGGTCCCTGAAATAAGAAGCCCGATAAAAATCAGGCCCATACAAAATATGAGGAAAACTATATTTCACCGGGAGAGAAAAAATTGGCACTGAACTAAAAAGCACTGTCGGTTAAGCTATATACCATTGAGTTAATCTGTCAATAGTGACCATTTAAACCTGAAATGAAAGAATAACCTGGACTAAATTCAGGTGAAATTCCAGCCTGTACCGCGGCCGGAAGATTCTGATTTTCAGGAAAAATGGCCATATTGTGAATTAAGGAGTATATTATTGGATTTAGGGAATTGACGGGCTGTGGAACCCGTTAAGGATCTAAGTAAAAGTAGATAGAGATCCGGAAAAGCAGGACGAAAACTGGCTATCTGGGTCCGTCACTAAAAAAAAGGAGATTTTTCAATGGCAAAAGAAGATATTCTGAACGCTTTAGCTGATGCTGTCGTTGAAGGCGACGATGAACTTGCAGAAGAATTCGCACAGAAAGTCCTTGATGAAGACCTCGACGCATATGAAGCAATCGTTGACGGCCTTGCAAAAGGCATGAAGATTATCAGTGATATGTACGAGAAGGGAGAAGCCTTTGTCCCCAGCCTTCTGCTCGCAGCAGATGCAATGTATGCCGGAATGGACATCCTTACCCCTTACATTAAATTAGACGGAACCTCAGTCCCCAGAAATGTTATTATCGGTACCGTTGAAGGAGACGTACACGATATTGGCAAGAACCTTGTCAAGACCATGATGACCGCAGCCGGCTTCAACATGATCGACCTCGGCTGTGACGTGCCCCTTGACAAGTTCGCAGAAGCAGCAAAGGAAAACAAGGCAACTGCAATCTCAATGAGCACTCTGATGACCACAACAATGGGTGGCATGGAAACCGTTATCGAGCAGCTCCAGGAAGGAGGCATAAGAGACTCCCTCGTTGTCATGGTAGGCGGTGCACCTGTTTCCAAGACCTTTGCAGACAGCATTGGTGCAGACGGCACAGCCCTTGATGCAAGCGCGGCAGTTGAGACTCTTTCCTCTCTTGTAAGCGAGCTTCCTACCGATTTATGGAGCGATTCCTCAATTGCAGCAAGCAAGATGAAGTACAAGGAATCCCTCGCACAGAAAGGCGGCAAGGAAAAGATCGATGTAGGGCTCATAACCGCTGAAAAAGTCAAAGCCGAATTCGACTCAGTGGTCCCGAAGTTCACGGAAACCATGACCAAAGCAGAGAGATTTGGCTCTGCCTTCCAGGACAAGAAGGTCGACAGGCTCCCTGTAGCACCTCTCGCCTGCGGTGTATCCAGAAAGTTCGTGCCCTGCTCTTACAAGGACTACTCAACAAGTGCCGAAAAGTACGCAGACTGTGTCGAAGCAGGTATAAAGTACTTCAACATGGACACCTTCGTCGGCCTGACCGACCTCTGTGTCGACGCAGCAGACTTCGGTGCAACAATCAGGTACCCTGAGGAAGATACCCCTGCAGCAATCGGCCACCTCGAAGACTACGATAAGCTTGAAATCCCCGAACTTAAGGAAGGCACCCGTGCATACAACCTTATCCAGGGCAACAAGATTGCAACAGAGAAGGCACATGCCCTCGGCGCACCCATGACTGCCCTGATCGAAGGCCCAATGGTCGCTCTGACCCAGATCATGGGAGCAACCCGCATCCTTTCCGACCTGAGGACCAACCCTGATGTCGTCCTCAAGGCCCTTGACAAGACCACAACCTACGTAGAAGAAATCATGAAGGGCATGTTCGAGGAAGCTCAGCCGGACAACCTCTGTATGGTTACCCTCTGGACCAACAACGTCATCCTCGGCGCTGACGAGTACATGAAGTCCGAAGGCCAGGTCATGCAGAACAGGATCGCTCCACTGTACAAGAAGTACAACAAGCCAGTTGTTATCCACAACTGTTCCGATGCCCCACACTGGGACCTCATCGACAAGTGGAACACGGAGTACTACAGCTACACCTTCTACCCTGATGAAGTCAACAAGGGTTCCAAGGACCACAAGTACCTGATCAGCACCCACGGCAAGAAAACCATGTTCGGCGGAGAAGTCAGCCCGATCGTCTTCCTGGACAACAGCCCAGAAGGCCTCGCCTCCATGAAAGCAAACACCGTTGCCCTCCAGGAGAGCGTCCTGAACACCCTCAAAGAGAACGGCATGCAGTCCAAGTACATGATTTCAACCGGCTGTGAAGTGCCACCAGGAGCACCCTGTGACTCCATCACTGCCCAGACATACACCGTGGCAGAGAAGGGTCCGGAACTCTACAAAAAGATCATGGGATAAACCCGCTGAAGCCATTTCCTAAGAAAAAGGTAAACCTGGGCTTGCCAGGTACGGGATGGGCTTCCGGCCCATCCTCTTTTTATTTTATCACAATAAAAAATTCGGGTTCTCACTATTTCCTGCACCCTTTGCCTCAAAAAGTGCAAGCGACTAAAAACGATAGAAAAGGCATTGGGAAGGAAGAAAAACGAGAATAAAAAACGAATAAAACCACATTTGGGCCGAAAAACGTAAAAATTTCCGCAGAAGATGGCAGAGAACCTTTTTAACTATCCTGGTAAAAGAGGTGAAACCGGATGGGATATCAGAAAGTACCCGGAACTGAGGAAAAAAGGTTTTATTCTAGTCCTGTACACCCTGCGACCTATAAGCTGGAGTTGAACCATTCATCTCAGAGGTTCCTCTTCCGTTACTCAGTTATTGAAATAAGTCCTGTGAACTATGAATCGAGCTTAGCCCCGGGATCGATAGAATATACAGATGAATATACAGATATATACGCGGACTCCAGATGTTCCGATCTACCCGCAGAAGTGGACCTTACAATGGAAGATCCCGATATCTATCTCGAATACACAGGAAGGCTCTCCGAATCATCAAAAATTCACAATTAGTATTAGTAGTAGAATTAATATAAATACTAATATTAATAATGCTTTATGAATGTCAACCGCAGCAAATGGGAAAAACATGGCAAGCGAATTAAAAACACCTGACCTGGAAAGCCAGGATGGAATGGCAAAACTGGCCCGGACTATAAAAGACAAGATCCTCATTGACGAACCGGTAAAAGAAGATGAGCTGGTAGACCAGCTCGAAAGAGCAGCCATAGAAATTGATGAGCTGCTGGGTTCATCTCTCGGGCCGAAAGGCATGAACAAGATAATAGTAAACCCTGTAGGGGACATTTTTGTTACTAGCGACGGGAAGGTAATTTTAAAGGAAATGGATGTACTCCACCCGATAGTAACTACCCTCAAAAAGCTTGCCGAATCAATGGACAAAGCTTGCGGAGACGGTACAAAGACAGCTGTTATTTTTGCAAGCAACCTTATAAAAAACGCAATCCAGCTTATAAGAGCAGGGATACACCCTACAACAGTTATAGAGGGGTATGAGCTTGCCCTTCAAAAAGCGTATGAAATGCTCCAGTACAGCATAAAGCAGGCTGGAGAAGAAGACGTACGCACAACAATTATGTGCTCTGCAACGGGAAAAGGAGTCGAAAGGTATCAGGCAGAGGCAATAACTGAAGTTGTCCTGAAAGTTGTAAGACATTTGAGCGAAAAACAGGATGGAAGAATTGACCTTAACAGGAACGTCAAAATCCTCAAAAAGAAAGGCGGACCGGAAATCGTTGCAATAGAAGGTCTGATCATGGATGAAAACCCGGCAAGGGAGGATATGCCGAAATGTTTCCAGAACCCTGCCGTCCTGATCATAAATTATGACCTCAAGATTAAAAGCGGATACTTAAACCCTCAGCACAACCTGAAAATGGACTCGGTACAGACGGCGCTCCTGTATGAGGAGAGAAAGAAGGAGATGTGCAGGGAAATTGCCCAAAAGATCATTGATTCTGGAGCAAACGTCCTTTTCTGTGAGGGAGATATCGACCCTTATATCGAAACTCTGCTCCGGGACAATGATATGCTGGCTTTCAAGAAACTGAAAGCGAAAGACCTCGATAAACTTGCAGAAGCAACAGGCACAACCCTGAAAGTATTTCAGGATGAGATTCTCCCTTACGACCTCGGAAAGGCAGACAGCATAAAGGTTGAAAGAAGGAACGGAGAAAACTTTGTTTTCATCGCCGTGAAAGAGAAGGCAATAGCCACCATCCTGATCTGGGAACCTGTCAAATATGGGCTTGACAAGGTCGAAGAAGCGATAGACGATGCCCTGAATAATGCGGCATTCCTTATGAAAAACAGGGAAATCGTGAATGGAGGAGGAGCAATAGAGTTTGAACTGGCGCACATGGTCAGGCTGTTTGCGGCAACACAGACAGGAAAGAAACAGCTTGCAATCCAGGCGTATGCAGAAGCCCTCGAAAAAATCCCCACGATTCTTGCCAGAAATATGGGAATGAATGCAATTGATGCAATGGCGCAGATGAGGAATTCATATTCAAGAGGGATAGAGGCAAGGATAGACCTCTCACGAAAGGTAACTGATAAGGGGCCGAAAGTATACGATTCTGCAACGGTCAAGAAACTCGCCATTATCGCAGGTACAGAAACAGCAAGAAACGTGCTAAGAATTGATGAAATCGTCCCGAAGAGATGATATCACACTGATTGCAATGCCTCACCCTCTCATCTTGGCATTGTTATCATACCCAAAAAAGAAGTTAGACCTTCAATGTCTTTCCGGAAGACACAGATTTGCCATTTTAAATGTGCCTCCCGGAAAAAACCTATATCAAAAAAATCAAAAAAAGGCGGCTGAGACCTGGTTTTGCCATTCTCCGGTCAAATGTCAGCCAAAAATCAGAAAATATGGTTCGGTGCTCCCAACTTCAAGCCTTATGGCAAGTAAAAGAGTACCGTAAGAATCAGGAAAAAGGTACTTTTCAGGCCCTTTTTGCCATTTAAAGAGTTAAGAAAAAAGACTTTAAAACCTGAGACCAGTAAGATCGGTATGCCCTCTATGCCGGAATCCTCATGGCAGGAAGGGGGCAGTCTTCCGATCATGTACAATAAGCCTTAAGAAAATTGGTAAACGAGAGGGAGGGTGATTTATTCGCCCTCATTACATTGATAAAAAACTAATTCAATAGAGCAGGATGTAGAAGTTGACGCATTCCTTCCCTGAGCTAAAGACTCCGGGGTTTCCTGCTGAGGTTTTATGAAGTGCATGATAATCGGCGGCTTCCTTGGAAGCGGCAAGACTACTACAATAAGAAAACTTATCGAATACCTTGGAGCACAGGGGCAGCGAACAGCAATTATCGTCAACGAGATCGGAGAGATAGGGATAGACGGGGACACGATCTCGGAAGGCGGAGTGGAAACCAGAGAAATTACAAGCGGATGCGTTTGCTGTACTCTTAGAATCAGCATGGAGCACACCATAAAAAGCCTTAGAAATTCCTACCGTCCGGATACTATAATAATAGAGCCTACAGGGATAGCCTTTCCGAGACAGCTCAAAAGCAATATAGAAAGCATGGATCTGCCGGGGATAACCTTCGCTCCCATAGCGAACCTCGTAGATGCCAGCCGTCTGGGCTCCGACCCGGAAGACATCCCCAATTTCATGAAAAACCAGATAGAAGACGCAGAGATCCTTGGCATCAACAAAGTTGATCTCATCGGACCTGAGAAACTCCTTGAGGTCTGCAGACTCCTGCGCAAACTGAACCCGAAATCAAGGATGGTTCATTTCTCAGCCAGGCAGGGAGGAGAAAACTTTGACAAAATGCTGGAACTGCTTGGAGGAGACAGCCAGGAAAAAACAGTTCTTGAAGCGAAAAACTCAATCGAGATGTCCGGAGTTTCGGCATATTCCTCCGAATTTGAGATCACTTCACAGGAAATTCCCCTTGAAACCGCAGTCTCTGTTTCCGAGCAGATCCTGGAGAATATAAGAAACAGAGCAAAAGAACTTAACCCCGAATTCGTAGGGCACATAAAGCTTTCCTTTACCCACAACGGAAACTTTGTAAAGGGAAGTGTGACCTCAGCGCATGAAAACCCTGCAATAGAAGTGCTTAAAAAAGAAGGAAATCCCAGGTCAAGGATAAAAGTACTTTCGGCAATAACGTCCGTACCCAGGGAAGAACTGGTTAAAGCCGTGGATGTGGCAGTAACCGGGCAACTGGAAAACAGGCAACTTTCATATGTAAAGATGGAAAAAAGAGACCACGGACACCATCAGGCCACAATAAGCCCCTTTAAGCAGAGTAACCTCTGACGGAAATACGTTTCAGGTCAAGGGAAGCCTTGACCGGACATACAACAACTTTATATAGGATCGAATTGTCCTCGATCCTTACCCGAAAGAAACCCCTTATATAGAGAGGTAAAGTACTCTTTCAGCCGTCCGGAAAAACCTGGCTTCTGGAGGGCAATAAATTTACCGAAAATATTTGGAAGTTAGCATAAGAAGAAATTAAAAACAGAGATGCAATAACTTACCAGGGAAAAGTTCGCCCACATTTTTAAAAACGGTGGAAAAAAAGCAAAAAATAGGATTTAACCAGATTCAGGAACAATTTAAAGACCTGAACTTTGAGAATCCAGTTATATATTAGGAAGAAAATAAAATATATCGAAAATGAAGAAAAACAATTGAGCATGTAAACTATACTTGCATGCGTTCAAGATAAAATCCAGAAGAACCTTATTTTGCCTTATTAAATATTCCAGAAAAAACAAATCCACTTGATTAACTTCCATAGCTCAAATAAAAGTCTGTATATCTTCAATATCCGCAATCAGAGATATCCCTGAAAAGAGGATAATTGCTCTATAAATTTTGATACCATTGATCAAATCAATGGAAACAAAAAAACAATTCTTTTTTATAAAATCATTTGCGGAGAAAATTGGAGTGACAACTATAAAATTATAGCTGCGCAAAAATTAGCATAGATGAAGGTATATGCGAGGAAATCTAACTTTAAATTGCAAGTGAATTCCCGAATAGTAAAGGGAGTACACCTTTCATAAGTTAACTGGGAAAAAAGGTCTACTGGCACCGGAAAAATAGGAACTGGAAATCCGGAATTCCGGGAAATCAGTAACATTCCTGAGGAGCCTGAAAAACAGGAAAATTGACCTGTAATTCAGCACTTTTGTGCAACCAGTACACCATCAAGAGGTTATCCATACCCCCACAATGGAAAGAATTCGATCTGGAGGTTTTCGAATTCATTTACATTGTTTCAGAAAGTATTTCGGAAGAAATACCTGAAAGTTCAGGAAGATGCAACTTGCAGGATCGAAGATCTGAGCAATCTGAGATCTCTTCATTATAAAATGGAGGTTAAAATATGTTGGATTTGAAACTGGAAGACATCGATGGCATATTAGTACGCTACAACGTCGCCCTCGAAAAGGAAATGACTCCTGACGAAGCAGCAGAAGAGCTTTACCCGAAGGATGAACTCATCTACCCGATTGCAAAATCAATCTATGAGGGAGAAGAAGACGACGTGGTTGACGGACTCAAAGCCGCAATCGCTGCAGGCAAGAAACCAATCGACCTTATCAATGATGCTCTGATGGTAGGCATGGGTGTTGTATCCAAGCTCTACGACGATGGTATCATTTTCCTCCCCAATGTTATGATGTCTGCTGATGCAATGCTGAATGGTATTGAATTCTGCAAATCCCAGACCACCGAAGTACCCGAGCCCAAGGGCACAGTTGTCTGCCATGTTGCAGAAGGTGACGTGCATGACATCGGAAAGAACATTGTTGCTGCCCTCCTGAGAGCAGCCGGCTATGACGTAACTGACCTGGGCAGAGATGTCCCTGTTGACGAAGTCATTGAAGCTGTTGTAAAAGATAAACCAATACTGCTTACAGGTACTGCTCTCATGACAACCACCATGTATGCATTCAAGGAAATCAATGACAAGCTCCTTGAAAAGGGATTAAAACTGCCCTTTGCATGTGGTGGCGGTGCTGTGAACCAGGACTTCGTTGCACAATATGACCTCGGAGTTTATGGTGAAGAAGCTTCAGACGCTGTGAAGATTGCTGATGCAATCCTTGCCAGTGGGAACGACATAGAGAAGTTAAGAGCAGAATTCCACAAGCACTAAGGGAGGGAGCAAAATGGTAAAGAAATACACTTCAATGGCTTACGCTAAAGCAGATGACATGCTTTTCGGGAACTCAAAATACCCCGTAAAGGCAGGCCTTGGCCTCGAGATCGGTGCTGGATACACAACTCCTGAACTGAACTATGCCCCGAGACCTCAGGCAGGCAAATCTAAAGACAAACTCATTAAAGAATACGAAAGGATTACCACCGACGCAATGGCAAGAATGGTCCAGATCGGTGCACCTTCAATCGTACTCGAAACCGAACACGTCGAGCAGATGTCCAACAACCCCGACTGGGGAGGCGCTGTTGCACATGCCCAGAAGACCATCATGGAAGAATACCACGATGAATACGGCATAAAGTGCGCACTCCGCCACACAATCGGTGACATCCGTGAAGACCGTGACTATCTCCAGCTCAGAGGAGACAAGTACACAACCTTTATGGAAGCCTTTGAACAGTGTGCCCAGAACGGTGCTGACATGCTTTCCGTAGAGAGCATGGGTGGTAAGGAAGTATTCGACTACTCTATCCTCAGGAACGACACTGCAGGTATCCTCTTCGGTATCGGTGTGCTCGGCAGCATGGACATGGAAATGATCTGGTCCGACATTGCAGACATTGCAAAGAAGAACGGAGTAGTTGCAGCCGGTGACACAGACTGTGCCCAGGCAAACACTGCAATGTTCATCGCAGGCGGTCTGCTTGACAAGAACCTTGCCCACACAACTGCAATCGTTGCAAGGGCAATATCTGCATCAAGGTCCCTCTGTGCATATGAAGCAGGCGCAACTGGCCCCGGGAAGGACTGCGGATACGAAAACACCATCATAAAATCCATCTCTGGTGTACCAATTGCTCAGGAAGGTAAGACTTCCACCTGCGCCCACTCTGACGTAATGGGTAACCTGACCATGCAGTGCTGTGACCTCTGGTCCAACGAATCCGTTGAATACCACGGTGAATTCGGCGGTACCACAGTTCAGTGCTGGTCCGAGACTCTTGCATACGACTGTTCCATGATGAACACCGCTCTGAAACTCGGAAAAGGAAAGGACCTCAGGGACATCCTCACACTCTCTGACAAGTACAGAGACCCACAGGGATATGTCCTCGCCTATGACAACGCCTACAAGGTAGGCCAGGCAATTGCAAAGGACGGAAACAACAACTACCTCCGTTCCAAGAATGCTGCAATTGAGTGCTGTAACATTGTAGAAGAAGGCATCAACTCCGGCAAGCTCAGACTTACAAGGTTCGAAACCAATGCTCTTGCAAAGGTTAAAGCCGACCTTGTAGCCCTTACCGATGATGCTGAAAAGTTCATGAGTGAAAGCCTGACTAAATACAAACAGGAAGTTGCAGTTTTCAGACCTGAAAACTATGGGCTCTAAGCCCTAAACTTCTTTTTTTAATTTTTTAAAAAATGGCTTCAGGGGAATGATCATGAGCGAAAACGTAGGAACTTCTACCATAATAATCGACAAAACTGCAAATGCCGCCCCTCTCGGCTTTACCGGCCTGGGCCTCGCTGCAGTCCTGTTGAGTCTGAGCTACATCGGCGTATACCCTGTGGAGTCAATGATTGTCTCCATGGCAATATTCCTGGGAGGATTTGCCCAGGTGTTTGCAGGAATCATGTCCTGGAAGAAAGGAGATATTTTTGCAGGAACTGCATTTTCGGCATTCGGCCTTTTCTGGTTCTCACTGGCCGGACTGCTTGTAATGCCTGCAATGGGCTGGGCGGAAGCCTCTTCTGGAACCGCTATGGCCGCATATCTCTTCATCTGGGGTGTGTACACCTTTGTTATGTTGATCATTACAATGAAGATCGGAGTCAGAGCCCTTCAGTTTGTATTTGTGACATTATTTATACTATTTATGCTGCTTGCCGTTGTAAACGCAACCGGAAGTACCGGGCTGCTTGTAGTGGCTGGATACGTTGGACTTATTATGGGTCTTGGATCTCTGTATACGGCTCTTGCCATGGTAATGAATGAAGTTCATGGAAAGACAGTTGCTCCACTCTGAAGATAAAGTAATGACAGCATAAAACCCTCAGTAAAAAAAGGTATCTGAGGAATACCTACACCAACCTCGACGGCCTACAAAACCCACAAAAACGACAGGGCAAAAACAGGACCGAAAACCCGAAAAAGTTCTCAACCCTTGAAGACACAGGTTATAAATCTGTGTTTTCAATATACTCACCCTCTCCGAGATATCTGGATTTTAGTGGCTGAAAATGCTGCGTTATGTACCGCGGCAGGGAAAATGTAGGCCTTCGAGGTCTTATAAATTTTTAAAATTATTTCAATAATAAAGCAATCTCTTTTCAACCCGGTCAAATGGGCCCGCTTTATAAAGGAGGATTAAAACAATCATTAAGGGGAATTTCGGATGAAAGCGGACAAAAATTTGAATAACCTCCGGAACAGATCATATACCGGCCTTTTTTTTAGTCTCGTACTAACTTTTGTTAAATTGATTGCAGGACTGTTGGGAAACAGCACAGCACTTCTTGCGGATGCAATCCGTTCCTTTTCAGAGTTAATCGGCGAATCCGTAAAACTTCTGGACCATTTTATTACCAGCAAACCCGAAGACTGGAACCATAATTATGGATATGGAAAAATTACGACCCTCTTTACGGGAGCAGGAGCATGTGTGCTTCTTTTTGCTGGAGTACAATCATTAACTCTAGCTTCAGGAGAGCTACTTATGTTTATACAGGGAAGAGGGACAGAAACCCCTGAAATGTTTGCACTCTACGCAACTGCTTTTACCCTTGTATCAAAAGAAATTATTCATTTTTTTAATAGGAGAGCCGGAAAGCAAACTGAGGGTATTTCCTCAGAAATTGACTCTTATACCAGAAAAACTCACATCAGAAGTCTATTTTTTTCATGTTTTGTTACTCTGGGCATAGGATGCACGTTTCTCCCCGGAAAAAATTGGGCTATAGCTGAATCTCTTATTGCAGTTCTTTTAAGCCTTTACCTTCTCGGAACCTCGAGCAAGCTCCTCTATGGTACTGCCAACGAACTCATAGAAGCTTCCCTTGATGAAGAAAACAATCGGAAGATCAGGGAGATAATAAACAGAACCGAAGGAGTACTGGATTCCGGCGAGCTTAAAACAAGGAGGATAGGAAACGGGATAGCAATTAATGCTTGTATTACTGTAAATAACTCTCTGAACATTCAGGAAGTTGCAGAGATTGCAGACCTGGTGGAAACGAGACTGAAAACAGCCTATGGGTAGGGCATATATACCCTTATAAAAGCAGAACCTGCCCTTGAGAGAAATTGTTTTTTCCAGAAAAAGATAAGAAGTTCTGAAATCGGATATCCATTTAGCTACTACATGTTTAACAACTATTCAGATTAAAATAATAATAACAAGCTTTAACCAGCCGGAATCTGACCATGAGCCAGAGCCCGAAAACTGGCCAGGTTGTTTAATAGTATCTTAACAGAAACATTACTAGAAACTAATAACTTTCCGAAACGCCTGAAGAAGCCGCTATCCAATTCACAAAAGAGGTAAGTAAGAAAATGCACTTCAGTCTTGGAATCGATGCAGGGGGCACCTATACTGATGCCGTTATCATAAGGGATTCTGATGGAGAAGTAGTTGAGGCGAGCAAAGCTCTGACGACCTACCCCGACCCCCTGCCGGGAATGAAAAATGCAATCGACAGACTGGACCCCGGCTATCTTAAAGACATAAAGCTCGTATCCGTCTCCACCACCCTGTCCACAAATACGATTCTGGAAAACACCGGATTTCCGGTAGGGCTGATCATGATCGGAGACTATGTGATCCCGGAGAAACTTCCAACAGACTACTGGGTAGCAGTCTCAGGCGGGCATAACAGCGATGGAGAAGAACTAAAAACCCTGGACCTTGATTCAGTAGAAGAATTCGCCCTCAAAGTACAGAATAAAGTTTCTGCTTTTGCGGTTTCTTCGTATTTCAGCAACCGAAATCCCGAGCACGAGCTTGCCGTCAAAAAAGCTGTAAAGGAACTTACCAGGCACCCGGTTGTTTGCGGCCATGAGTTGTCCCAGGATCTTGGAGCCTATGAAAGGGCCATAACTGCTTTTCTAAACGCTCAGCTAATCCCGATTACCCATAAGTTTATCCAGTCAATAATCAAAGAATTTGAAAGCCGCGGGATCAGCGCAAACATGCTGATGCTAAAATGCGACGGGTCAGTAGTTGGAATCGAAGAGGCTCTGGAAAAACCCATTGAAACTATCTTTTCAGGGCCTGCCGCGAGCCTTGTGGGGGCCTCTCACCTCAGCAGGCTTGACACATGCGCTGTTATTGATGTTGGGGGCACGAGTACGGACGTAGCCATGATGCAGAACGGGCTCCCACAACTCAGCAGCGCAGGTGCGGTAGTCGGAGGCTGGCAGACCCGTGTAAAAGCTATCCGTATGGAGACCTCAGCAACCGGAGGAGACAGCCATATATGGCTTAAGGGCGACCGGATAAACTTAGGCCCCCGCCGGGTTATTCCTCTCTGCAGGGCTTCTGCTATATATCCCGAATTCAGGGAGAAACTTAAGCATAACAGGGTAGCAAAAGGTTATCTCTGTGAAAACATCCAGGTAACGAAATTTTTTGTTCGTACGGATTTCAGGCCTATTGAGCTGAAAGCAGGAGAACGGGAGATATACAGGCATATCGGAAAAGAGCCTGTTTCCTTCGGAGACCTGCTAATAGCACTGAAAAAACGCCCCTCGCCTTCAATGCTCGATTCACTTATACAGAAAAGGCTGATTCAGGCTATAGGTTTTACACCCACCGATGCCCTGCATGTCCTTGGGGAATATACCGAATGGGATGTAGAAACTGCAAGGATAGGGGCTTACATGCTCGGAAGGCCGCTGAAGCTAAGCCCGGAGGCTTTCAGTGCTGAAGTAAAGCGCAGAGTTGCGCACAACATTGCCGAAGATCTTATCGCATATCTGATAGAAGGAATGCCCAGGTCCGAGATTGACAGAGTACTTATGGGAAAGAACTTTACGCGGTTTAGAATAGAAATTCCTGTGGTCCTTCTAGGAGGGCCTGCATGGGCATATGTGGAAGAACTGAGTAGACTGATTAATGCCGGGTTCATAGTTCCCGAACACGCTGATGTTGGCAATGCAGTTGGCGCCCTTGTTGGGAAAGGAATCAAAAGGGCAGAGATTCTCATAAAAACAAGACTTGTTTCCAGGTCAGGGGAAGAAAAACCTGAAGATGATGAGGAATACGGCATAGCTCCGGAGAGTGAAATTATAGAAAGTGCTCTTCGGCAAGAAAAGAAAAACGAGTTTATTGTATTTTCCCCTTCAGAAAGGAAGAAATTTGAAATATACGGCGAAGCTCTGGAATATGCAGAAAAGCTGGGGAGACAGCTTGTCATGGATTACATGATCAGTGCAGGGCTTGAAAAAGAGGACATAAAGATAGATGTCAGCAGGAAGCACCTGGCGCCCAGCGGCTGGACAGATGTGCCTCTGGAAACAAAACTTGTTTTTGTAGGGGTCGGCGTTCCGAAAAACACAGTAACAGGCTGAAAGGAAAAGAATAAAACAAACTTTCGTGATAGAAATTTATAAGCAGGGATATATATATCTGAAGCAATATCTTAATACATCCGGCTAAAAAGAGAAATGAATACAGCTAAAAAAAGATATAGATTACTTAAAATAGAGTAAAAAATGGGGCTGTTTTGACAATGCAATATAGTCTGGGTATTGACGCAGGTGGAACATACACTGATGCAGTTATCTTAAGGGATTCGGACAGCCGGATCCTTGATACAAGCAAAGCGGTTACCACCTATCCGGACCTTATGACCGGAATTCGAAATGCAATGGATAAGTTGAATCCGGAATACCTGAAGAAAGTAAAACTTGTGTCGGTTTCCACAACTCTTTCAACAAATACCATCCTGGAAAGGACAGGGTATCCTGTGGGCCTGATCCTTGTAGGAGATTACACAATCCCCAAGGAACTCCCAGCCGACTACTGCATTACGGTGAGAGGCGGACATGATAGCAACGGAGAGGAACTCCACCCGCTTGACATAACTGCGGTAGAACAGTTTGCTGTGAGTATGAAAAAGAAAGTCTCTGCATTTGCCGTTTCTTCCTATTTCAGTACCAGAAACCCGGAACATGAGCTCAAGATAAAGAATGTAATCCTTAAACTGACAGGGCATCCTGTGGTCTGCGGGCATGACCTATCCCAGGAACTGGGAGCCTACGAAAGGGCAGCAACCGCGGTCCTGAACGCCCAGTTAATTCCCATAACCTATCAGTTTATCCATTCAATTATCGCCGAAGTAAAGGAAAGAGATCTTGATGCGAAGGTCCTCATGCTGAAATGTGACGGCTCAGTCATAGACATAAAAGGAGCAAAACTGCGCCCCATCGAAACGATATTTTCAGGCCCTGCTGCAAGTATTATGGGAGCCTCACACCTTTCAGGACTTGACACATGTGCCGTAATCGATGTAGGCGGGACAAGCACCGATGTATCTATAATAGAAAACGGAATCCCTAAACTTTGTGAGAGAGGCGCTATCGTGGGAGGCTGGCAGACCCGGGTAAAGGCTATCAAAATGGAAAGCTCTGCAAACGGGGGAGACAGCCATGTATGGTTCAAGAAGTGCGTGAGGATAGGCCCAAGGAGAGTCATGCCCCTCTGCTTTGCTGCAGTAAAGTACCCCAATTTCAAGGAGAAACTTGAAAAAAACCCGGTACCCCTTAGAACCATGCTCAATGAGCATATCCAGCCAACAAAGTTCTTTGTCAGCACTGGTGTTACACCCATCAACCCCACCGAAAGTGAGAAGAAATTACTGGAAGTTATAGGAAACGAACCTCTTTCCATTCATGATATCCTAAATAAAATGAAACGTTTCCCCTCTCCTGCAGTTCTCGACTCACTGATGCAACAGCGGCTGATCCATGCAATAGGCTTCACACCTACGGATGCCCTCCATGTCCTTGGGGAATATACGGAATGGGATGTCGAAACCGCACAGATAGGAGCCAAAAAACTTTCCCGCTTTACTCAGATGGGGGTCCATGCCTTCTGCAAAAAAGTGAAGCAGCAGGTTGCCAGAAACATGGCTTACAGCCTGATGTCCTTTATTATGGAAGGAAGGGGAAAAGACGGAATAAAGAAGATGCTGGAGGGAGAAGTCCCCGCCCAGTATAAGATAAATATCCCCATCGTCCTGCTGGGAGGGCCGGTAAAAGCCTATCATGAAGAACTGAAGGCTCTGATTGATGCAGAAATCATAGTCCCTGAACAGGCTAGAGTAGGCAATGCGGTTGGAGCCCTTGTGGGAAAAGGAATCAAAAGAATTGAAATAACTATAAGGCCCAATTTAATGGAAAATCCGGACCAGAATTTTCTGGTGTTTACCCCGGCTGGAAGGAAAAAATTCGAGCAGTACAGGGGAGCAGTGGAATACGCTCACAAGGTCGGAGAAGAACTTATTCTGGATTCAATGAAAGATTTCGGGCTTCCGGCCAGCTCAATAAAGATAGACACCAGCATAGAGTATCTCTCTCCACCCGGCTGGAAGCATACGCCAATGGAGACAAAGATGACCTTTGTAGGAGTCTGTGCACCTGGTTTTTCAAAGGATTAAAATTGACAATTCTGTATCCCCGTGTAAAAATGATTGACTTGAAAAACTCCGGAGAAATGCGGAAGTTGACATTGAACAGCCAAGAAGCAGCCTGCCGGGAAAAAGGATCGGCGGCATATAGCAAGATAGTACACCACAGGAAGTAAGGAGATATGGAATCTTCACTTATTGATCTTGTTTTCCGCTCCGATAAAAGAAAAAACCTTCTTATACTGCTGGATGGAGGCTCAAAAAGCATTGATGAGGTCAGGACAGAACTTGATGTTACCGCCACGTCGATTCTTCCACAGATAAAGAAACTCATAGACAGTGACCTTATAGTGCAGGAAGACAGGATGTACAAACTCACAGTGCTGGGAGAGTTTATCATCAAGAAGGTAAAGCCACTGATAAGTGCCCTTGAAGTCGTGGAAAAAAATAACTGTTACTGGACAAACCACGACCTGAACTCAATTCCCCGCCATCTTCTGGAGCGAATATCCGAGCTTGGAGACTGTACCCTTGTCGAACCCGACCTGAATCACATATATGAACCATCTCCAAAAATAATAGACAGTATGGTCAATGCAAAGCGAGCTTCGACCCTTGCTTCTTATTTCAATCCTGCCTATCTACCTCTGTATGTTGAACTCGGAAGAAAAGATGCCGAGATTTCTCTGAATTTCACACAGTCAGTCTGGGACCATCTCTCAAACGAGCACTCAAATATGATAAAAGAAGTAATGGGCATGGATAATGTAAGTCTGTATGTTTCCAAAGAAGGAGTAAAAATTACAGAAATTACAGTAACTGACAGAATAATGCTCCTGGGGCTCTTCGATAAGAATGGGAAATTTGACCAGCAATTTATTATGAGCTTTGAGCCCAGCGCTCTTCGGTGGGGCCAGGAATTATTCGATTATTTCAAAAGGCTTTCCAGGCAGGTAAAAGAGATCTGATCTGAAGAAGACCCATAAAAGAGAAAATATGCAGATGAACCCTACAACTAATAAAGATAATGAAAAATAATTATATTAGTAATCCGTTGCATAAAAAAATGGCAATTTTCGATCTGTCCCCGCGCTCATGCTCTGAAAGCCAATCTATGGAAAGAATATCAATTTTGCGAGTAAAGCATGACAGGTGCACAGATTCTGGGTATAGAGATATATACAATGTTAGATATAATAAGATGAAAAATAAGAGAGGGAATTAGATGGAGTCATCATTACTGGATGTTCTCTTTCTTTCAGAAAAAAGGAAAAACCTCCTTCTACTGCTTCTGGACGGACCAAAGAACATCGAAGAGATTAAAAATACACTCGATGTGCGCTCAAGCCCCATAATGACCCAGATAAAGATCCTGATGAAGCAGGACTTAATTGTCGAAAACGACCGGCTCTACAAACTTTCCAGTATCGGAGAGATTCTTGTCCCCAAGATGAGAGCAATCCTTGAAACTTTTAATGTCTTCGATAAAAACCACGATTACTGGATAAACCAGGATATGACGTCAATTCCTCCTGAATTCCTGGATAGTATCGGAAAGCTTGGAGACTATAGTGAAGTAAACCCTGACCGAAACCATGTGTTCGAGTACCCAAAAGAAGTCGTAAAACACCTTTCCGAATCCGAGAAGGTAATGATCTCATCTTCATTTTTCCTTCCGATTTATCCTTCGCTCTGTATAGAGCTTGCAGCAAAGGGTACGGATATTACACTTGTATTCACGGAGTATGTTTATGACAGGATGCTCAACGACTACAAAAAAGAGCTTGAACATTTCCTGAACTTAAAATACACTAAACTCTATGTCTGCAACAACAATAATATGAAAATCGCATCAAGCATAGTTACAGAGAAATTTATGGCCCTATCCCTCTTTTGCAATAGCGGGATCTATTACAACCATAACCTGGTAAGTTTTGACGACAGCGCACTTAAATGGGGAAAAGAACTTTTTGACCATTATAAAGGCATGGCAAGGCCGATTACAAGGGTCTGAGAGGAATCTCACCTCCATTAAAATTCCAGATTAAATAACTCTTTAAACAGATCAGCGTTTAAACAGATCAGCTCTTAAAAGGTACTGCCCCCGCAAGCAGTAGAAGGCTCCTTTTCCGAAGAGAGCTTTAAGAGAGCTTTCTTAAAACAATCCTGTAATGCTTTTTTTTTCATATGGGTTCATAAAAAGCCTGATACTTCGGCCTGTGAACGGGTAGTATGACGGTCATTCATCTGTAATCATTACTGGTTAATCCTGAAACTCTGCCTCATAAAACTTTGCCCGACCGCGCAGAAGACGGATATCAATAGAAAAAAAGCGGTGTTTTTAAAATAAGGGAGAAAAGAGGTTCTCAGTTCACCCTGATAGTTACGTTCATTTCCGGAGTGTCTTTTATAGTGAAAAGGTAGGTCCCGGGAGTGTTAAAAGTATAGCTATAAGGAACACTGTAAGCCATTTCCTGATCAGAAAAGAGTCCTTCTTCACTTACAAGGACATAGGTCCCCTGCCTTTTGCCGCTCCACCAGGAAACTGTGTCCCCTGCCTGGACATCCAGTTCTGAAGGCCTTATTACTTTATAATACTCAAGGCGGACAATATGCTCCTCTCCAGCCCCTAAGGGCACATTTTCTTCCTGCTCCGTTACACCGGCTTCCGGAGCCGGAGTATTGGATTCATCAGTCACAGGTCCCGTATCTTTCCCAGAACAACCTGAGGAAAATAAGAACACAAACACCAGAAGTAAAACCAGAATTTTTCCTTTCATGAATATCACCATCTTTTAGCCTTTATTTATAAGGGAACTGATATTCATTATCTTTTTGATAGACTTAAGAAATTAGTGAGAAAGAAGCGGGAAAAACAAGGAATAAGATCAAAAATTAGATAGAAAGTAAGGGAATTTCAGGAGTTTTAAACCAAAAAATTCGGTACAAAAGATAAAAGAAAAAATACAGGGTGCAGGGCTCCCACCTTCAATACCACATTCCCCAAAGACTGCGCCAAGAACAATTGCACGACCGATTTCAAGGGTACCGGATTCGGGTTCGATGCTGGTAGGAGAGAGGAGATACTCGTCTTCGGAGTCGGAAAGCCCGTCCCCGTCAGTATCTTCAGAGAAGGGGTTCGTGCCAAGTTCATATTCTTCCAGGTCGTCAAGGAAATCATCATCGCTATGTTCTGTGGTCGGATCGCTGAATAGTTGGAAGTATTGTTTGCCGTTATACTCGACGAGTTTGCCGGCTTCTTCCCCGTCAAGCAGCCCGTCCCCATCAGTATCCGAATTATTGGAGTCGGTATAGTACCAGTTGCCAAGCCCGTCCCTGAAACCGGTGGTTTCCGTGATGTCGGGAATGCCATCATCATCTGTATCTGTTGGCTCGATTTCTTCAGAGATCGTCCGGAAGACGTCAGGCAGGTCTTCGGCAGTCGAAACGGAGAAATACTGTCCGCCTGTGGCCGTTGCAATGCCTGTGAGTAAAGCGGTGTCCACATCGCTACCAAGGCCGACGGTGTAGACGGTGATGTTGTTAGCGATTGCCTGCTGGGTGTAGGAATCACTGTAGGAGCACTACTTATCTGGTGTGAATAAAAAAGAGATTGCAGATCCAATTTCAATTGAAGTTGAATCTGTTTGTTCAATTTGCAATACATAGGCTTTTAGTCGTGAAGTTGGCCCGAAAGTGCCTGAAATCCGAAGGTCCTTACAAAACTCTTTTTTAAATCAAAATATCAGTTTTCCTTTTTGACTTTACGAGCATCCAGACGCCCTTCAGCTTTTACATAGTCACCAATTTTGAGATCCGATTTTTTGGGGATTTGTACTGCGACAAAAATCCCGCAATCGACGATTCCATGCTTGTAACCTGTTGCCTCTTCATCGTACCAAATACCGTCCTTATAATACTTGTAAATTATTGGGAAAAACTCCTTTATTTCTCCTGACAACCTGCAATGAGCTTCAAAATGCTCTGTAGAAACAATATTTTTTTCTCCACAATTTATTATATCAAGTTCAGTTGTCATTAATGACAATTGTATCTCCATCATTTCTCCTTTCACAAAATCTCCTTCAGTAAGGTAATCAGAAATGAAACAATTCAGTTTAAAGGTATTTATTCCAATTACGATTTCCTCTTCATAGGTTTCTTCATTTTTATCTACTTGAAGAATTTTTACATTCACTCCATATTGTTTCATAGTAATTATCCACCATATTTTCTTCCTGGATTCCCAAAATTTAAGCGCATGTATCTATTCTATAAGCATATTAACTCGATGTCAATAGAATTTTTGCACCTAAAAAGGGGCAGAAGTTAGGTTTATCGTGTAATTAATCATCTGCGTGCGCAGTCATTACTCTACCAGGGCTTATACCAGTTGACCTATCACTTACACCTACACTAAACGGTGCTAATACTCCATTTTTATCGGGGAATTCTTTTGTATATGTTATGCGATCTCCGGGGACATATTTGGTGACCTGCCCATCTTTCATTGTCTCATAAATCATTTGTTCAACCTTTTCTAGTGGTACTGGTCCAAATTTATCTCTTATTTGCTGCAATCGTTTCTCTCTAATAATATGCAACCACCCCCATGAATTTTCAAGTCCTTCTCCAAGCCATGCAAGTCTTCCATCGCAAGCCCTCAAAACACCCATAGTTTTTTGTAAGTCGACTCCTCGTTCAGCTAATACTATCAAATCATCTACATGTGCCCCAAGGTTCAAATTCAGTAATCTCGTAGCTGCATTGTCAAACAGAACATCAAGAATAACCTTTTTCGCCTGATTCAGTGGCACATACTTAAGAAGTGGGACCACTACTTTCTGGACGTCATTGAGCTTCGAAGAATACTTCCCGAGGAAAAGAGTGAGTGCTGCCCCTGTTTTTACTCCATCTCCTATACCTGATAAAGCACCTGCCGCATTCAGGGCTGCACCAAGCTCGTCACCATTAATTAGAGCCTGTACCGCATCCCGTAGCGTACTTTTAATAAAATGATATACACCGGGTAAGGGTAAACAGAATATTTTCTGTAACCCACAATCATCAATTTATATGCAGCCACCAATATTTGGCAGGGGCAAATGGTTCATAAGAAGGGTATTCGTCAAGACCCATACATTTTAAAATGTCATCAAGGTCCTTTTTGAAAATATTATCCATTTCTTGGACTTTGTTCTTTAATCCTTCAATGTTGAGTTTTCCATCCAAATATTCAAATAATATTTCTATATACGTTCTAACGCTAATTAGTATGTCAAATTCATACTCATCAGCAAAAAATAGTCCTTTATTCCTATTGAGAAAATATTCTTTATATAATGGATCGAGTTCTTCGTTTGCCCTAAAAATATCTTTATATTTTTGAAAATCCGAGAAATATTCTTCGTACGTACCAATTAAGCCCTTTAAATCATTGTAAAGAGGATTTAAAAAATCCTCTTTATAGTCTTTCTCATAAGCCTTAAACTCTTCATCTATTTTTGATACTTCTCTCTCAAATTGGCTTGTGTTACATCCTATTTTCCCAAGAGAATCTAATATCCAGAATATTCCTTTTCTATTGTATAATGGAAAAAATGGAGTTTTAACTCCATAGGGTCCCACTTTTTTTGGATCTGTTTTCATTTCAGTTATAGAATCCCGATAATACTCTAGATATCGTCTAAGCGCATCTAAGAGATACTTTTTGTCCATTTATTCACCTTCATATAAGCCGAATAAATCTGTTTGGATTGTTATCTATTTCCTTGGCAGCTCTTATAAACAGGGTTGCAATCTGGCCGTCTTTATTTCCTGCTACGAATTTTCCCGTGGAACGTTCGTACACCCCTAATGTGCCATGCAAAGTATCATAGTATTTTTCCACACCGACTTGTTCATTGATCAGTGCCATCGCCATATCAACATACTGTTGTTTCCCAACTAGATCAGACGGATTTCCGCTTAAACTGAGTTTTTGCCCATGTTTTGCAAAATGATAATCCAGATTCGCAGCTGATCCTATATTTCCAGGTGACCAAACACCTGTATACACTTTTTCCAGTAAAGTTCGGACTTTATTCAGGTCCACGCCTTTATCGAAAAGTTTTATGAGCGTATCGACTGAAACGCTGTGAGCAGTATGCAAAGCAGAAGCTGCATCATCACACAGGGAATCCATTACTTTTAATGCAGTATAGGGCGGCAAATCATCAAGAACTTTACTCAGTACTTTACAGACCTCAAAGATTTTTGTGGGATATTTAGAAACGAAGAGACTGATGGCTGCACCTGTTTTCACCCCGTCTCCTACACCTGACAATGCACCTGCGGCATTCAGGGCAGCGCCCAATTCGTCACCGTTGATGAGAGCCTGCACAGCATCTCTTGCATCAGCTACAGCCCCGGCAACCGGAACCAGTGAAAAGCCAATCCAGCCCACAAGGTAGTATGCAGAAGATGCGATCTCACTATCAACAAACCCAGCTAAACTTCCGCCTTCAATGCCGCATTCCCCGAAGACTGCGCCAAGAACGATTGCGCGGCCGATTTCAAGAACTCCGATTTCGGGTTCGATGCTGGTAGGGGAGAGGGGATACTCGTCTTCAGAGTCGGAAAGCCCGTCCCCATCCGTATCTTCAGAGAAGGGGTTCGTACCTAGTTCATATTCTTCCAGGTCGTCAAGGAAATCACCATCGCTATGTTCTGTAGTCGGATCACTGAATAGTTGGAAGTATTGTTTGCCGTCACAATTGGCGAGTTTACCGGCTTCCTCCCCGTCAAGCAGTCCGTCCCCGTCAGTATCAGGATTCTCAGGATCAGTGGTGTACCAATTACCAAAGCCGTCCCTGAAACCGGTGGTTTCGGTGATATCGGGGATGCCGTCTCCGTCGGTGTCGGTTGGCTCGATTTCTTCAGAGATCGTCCGGAAGACATCAGGAAGGTCTTCGGCAGTTGAAACGGAGAAATACTGGCCACCTGTGGCAGTTGCAATACCTGTGAGCAGAGCGGTGTCCACATCGCTACCAAGGCCGACGGTGTAGACGGTGATGTTGTTGTTTATTGCCTGCTGGGTGTAGGTATTGCTGTAGGTGCCCTGACCGTCGGTGAGCAGGATTACCATCCAGGCGTGTTCGGAATCCCCGGAATTGATAAGGTGGCTGTTTGCGGTGTTCATACCGGCGCCGATGTTCGTTCCGCCGGAGGCATCAAGGCTGTTTATGGAAGAATTTACGGCATCGAAGTCGCTGGTAAGGGGACGGATAAGCCTTGAATAAGAGTCAAAGTCGACGACTCCTGCCCGGTCCCCGGGGAGGAGAGCCCCAACGAAGTTCTTTGCAGCGGTTTTCCGGTAACCGTAGGGGTCGTTCCAGCTCATGCTGCCCGAACTGTCCATTGCAAACATGACGTCCACATAGACCACATCGACTCCACCGCCTCCTCCCCTGCCAAGGTTCATCTCGGCGTCGAAAAGGGCGTTCCAGGTAGGGACATAGAAGATCGCAAAGGTCGAGAAGTGGGACGTGAGGCCTGTTACGGTATGGTTTGCCGGGTCAACAGTGGATTCCACGGGCTCGAAAGTGCCGGCACTCTCATTGAAATAAAATACGGACAGGTTTGCCGGGTCAGGCACTTTTGCAGGGTCGTAGGGGATTGTTACCTGTGCATTCTCAAAAGTCCTGTTCTCCAGGCTCAAGTCCACAACAGGGCTCACAAGTGCCGAAACGTTGGTAAACAGTTCCGAGGTTTCCTCGTATATGACAACTTCTTTTGCAAGGTCTCCAGTGCCCTCTATTTCGACCATGACTCCGAGTTCGTCATCAGTCAGGGAGGAGACATAAGTTTCATTCCCGTCAGGTATCCCATCCCCATCGCTGTCAGGGTTCAGGGGATCGGTCCCGAGGCGCAATTCACTGTCGTCGGAAAGCCCGTCGTTGTCAGTATCCGGTAAAAGCGGATCTGTACCCGAGGAATTTATCTCAAAGCCGTCGGAAAGCGTGTCTTCGTCGCTGTCCGGGTTCAGGGGATCGGTTCCGTACTCCTGCTCTTCCAGGTTAGTAAGGCCGTCCGAATCAGGGTCTTCCTGCGCATCAGACACTCCGTCTCCGTTTGAGTCCCCTAAATTTACATCTGTCAGGAGACCCAGTTTCATAAGTTCGAAATAATCTGAAAGCCCGTCGGAGTCCGTATCCTCTTCAAAGGGGGAAGCTCCTATACGGGACTTTACAAACGCAGGTAGCTGGCCACCAAGCATTTCCATCCCGTCAGAAATCCCGTTTCCGGCCTCGTTTTCAGGGGTCATGGTTGAGTCGGAGTCGGGGTTCAGGGGGGTCAAAGCCCAGCAGGTATTCATAAGATTCCGGCAGCATGTCCCCGTCCAGCAGGAGAGTTGCCGAGTGCACCCGGCCAGCGAGATCGCTTCCTGAAACAGTAATATTAGCGGGGCCTGTAAGGTTCAGTTCGGTAGAGAAATTCCCGTTTTCCAGAGGAAGAACAGAAGTTATTCCATTGAAGGTAAGACTGATATCGGAAGTTATTAGAGTGTCAACAAAACCCGAAACATCAACAGTTCCGGAGGAAAACGTGTCATCGGAAGGAGAATTAATCGTAATAAAAGGAGATTCGTCTTCTATCCAGAGCGTAATCTGGCTTCCGGGAACACTCCGCATTTCAACTTCAATATTAATGTCGTTTTCAGGTTCAAGAGATATACTCTTCTGGATCAAGTCTACGTTCTGGTTGAAGTCTGCCGGCCCGACTACGGGGACCCCGTTCAAAAAAATAAAAGAACTGCTGCTTGTATTTATTGCTCCGTCACCGTTTCTGATACAGAGGGTATAATTCTCATGAACATGATCCAGTGAAAAACTATCGTTTACTCTAACGGGTTTTCCATCCTCTCGTTCAAATTGTGCAGGCCCGTAGACTGTTGAAGCCATTACTGCGGGACTGAAAATAGAAACCATTATTATCGCTGCTAGTGCCAGCGCAGAGAACGCATTGGGTTTCATTCTTGTTGCTCCGGTTATACAAAAAAATCTTATAGTATTGAGAACTGCTGCAGAGACTGTTTTATGAAATTTACATCAAATCTCGAAAAGTTTTATATGTTTTAAGCATAAAAAGTATCGTAAGATATTTTAAATAAAAATAGTTTTTGTTAATAAAAAGAAAAATAATTACCATTTAAGCAATTCTTATAAAAAAATAACACGGATTTGTTCAAAAAAGATAAATACTTAGATAAATAGAAGTAAATACCGTCTTAAAATTCAAACAAATTTTACAATTGAATAACTGGTGACGTTGATTTTAAATTCAAACCGTAAATCATTTCGAAATCCATGCACATATAATCTTAAGGAACTCCCTGATTAATTGGCAGGTACTATTCCGAAATGACTGCAAATATGATCTCACGTTTTATCTCGCCCTCAGCGCAAGGTTTCCCTCGCCTGCGTACAGTTGAAAAAAAACTCAATAATCTTGCTGGGAGCTTTAATACCGAGATATCAACTACATAGCGAAGACGACCAAATCAAAAGATCCGGTAAAAAAGTAGTAAAAAGAATAGCAGGGTACAAAAAGTCATAAGAGACAAAAATCCAGATGAACATGCGGTGAATAATCAAAGAAGAATAAATGAAAATAAGAATTTACGTCCCGACTGAGACTTGAACTCAGGTCTAAGGCTCCGCAGGCCTCAAGGATATCCACTACCCTATCGGGACGCAAGCGAGTACCATTGATAAGCACATTCTAGCATATAAACTTTGTTACTCAAGATACGGCTGAATCTGCAATGCATCTGTCCGTTTTCCCTGAAAATTGAGGAAAAAACCCTGTTTCTAAGGCTTCAATATCAATAAAGATTAAATGCAACAAGTTCGTTTTTATAATTTATGTCGATGACCATAGGCCTTGCAGGAAAGCCCAATGCGGGCAAGTCCACCGTCTTCAAAGCAGCTACCCTCGCAGATGTTGAGATTGCAAATTATCCCTTCACAACTATAAACGCCAACCACGGTGTCACATATGTTCAGGCTGAGTGCCCCTGTAAAGAGAAGGAAAAAACATGCGGAAAGTGTGTGGACGGAATCAGACATGTTCCGATTGATATCATTGACGTTGCAGGGCTTGTGCCGGACGCATGCAAAGGGAGAGGACTTGGAAACACTTTCCTGGACGAGCTCCGGCAGGCTCAGGCAATCATTCATGTTGTAGATGCCTCGGGCGGGACAGACGCTGAGGGCAACCCTGTAGAAATAGGAGACCATGACCCTCTTGAGGATGTAGCTTTCCTGAACAGGGAAATTACCATGTGGCTCTATGGAATTCTGGAAAGGAACTGGGTGAAGCTTTCCAGGAAGATCCAGGCAGAAGGGTTAAAGCTTGAAATCGTAATTTCAGAACAGCTTGCGGGGGCAGGGATAAAGGAATCTCACGTAAATGCTGCCTTAATTGACACAGGGCTTGCAAGGGTGGATCATATAAAATGGACTGAAGAAGACATGATCCGGCTCTGTGATACTATGAGAGAGTTCAGTAAACCTCTCCTTATCGCTGCAAATAAGGCAGATATTGCCCCAGGAGAAAACCTGAAAAAACTCAAAGAACTTGACAGGATAGTAGTACCTACGAGTGCAGCAGCCGAACTGGCTTTGAAATCCGCTGCAAAAAGTGGAATAATCAAGTACACGCCAGGAAATGGAGACTTCGAGGTGCTTACGGAAGATCTTACAAATGCCCAGAAGAAAGGGCTTGAAGCCATCCATAAAGTAGTTGAACGGCTTGGCACCACCGGGGTTCAGGAGTGCATAAACAGGACTGTCTTTGAACTTCTGGACCTTATTGTAGTATATCCCGTAGAAGACGAAGGAAAATGGTCCGACAAAGTAGGGAATATGCTGCCAGATGCTTACCTTATGAAAAGAGGTTCTACCTGCCATGACCTTGCATACCAGATCCATACCGAGATAGGAGATCGTTTCCTGTATGCTGTGGATGCAAGGACGAGACTCAGACTTGGTGAAAAACACGAGCTGAAAAATGGGGATGTAATCAAAATCGTCTCTACTGCAAAATAACTGGTTGTAAAACGAGCCTAAAAAACTGCATACCTGAGAAAAACCTGAAACCGGATAAAAACAATGAGAAATAAATACCAGGCCATTTAAGGCTTTTTTAGGATGAATACTCGATGGATCTGCTTTCTTTTGGTTATCCCCTCTATGAGAGGTACCTGGCCTGGCAAATAACGAGGTCAACTACAAAGACCCCGGCGCATGTGGCTATCATACTCAAGGAAACCGATCTCCTTGACCCTAAAGGAATGGAAAAACTTCTGGCCGCGCTTCTCACGTTTAAAAAGTTTAAGGTAGAACTCGTGAGCATTTATGTTGATATTCTTAAGACTGATCAACCGGTGAAAACCGAGCTTGCGTCAACACTTGGAACCAGATTGGAAGAAAGTTTCATAGATCTTCTTTCCGGAACAGGTTATGAAATATATGGCCTTGAAGGGGAAATACAGAGCAGCCGGCGGGGCAGGGATTTTTTTGTATATGTATCACTTGGTTTTGGAGGAAGAGGGGAAATCACCAGGTCTGTACTTTCTATACTTGAGGAGATCAAGGCGGGAAGTATCAGACCGGAAGAAGTAGACGAAAAAATGCTTGAATCACACCTCCTTGTCAAGCATGAACCTGATATAATGATCCGTTCGGGAGGGCAGAAACTTTCGGATTTCCTTGTCTGGCAATCCGTATATTCGGAACTCTATTTTACGGATGTCAACTGGGAAGATGTACGAAAAATAGACCTTATGAGAGTGATAAGGGATTTTCAGAAAAGGCAGAGAAGGTACGGAAGGTGAGAAGAGATGGAGTTTGGAGAAAACCCCGGAGACTCACGTTATGTTGTGGTAGTGTGCCCTAAATGCAGGCAGCAGGCCCAAATAACAGAGACCGGGAAGAAAACCCTTAGATGCCAGCACTGCGGAGCCCTCCTGCAGGCGCGAAAACTCAGAATATTCGGCTCTTTCGAAGAATTGTCCGAAGCTGTGGACTTCAGAACTCGCTTGCAGGCTGAACTTTCCGGAAACGGAAAAGAAACTTTTTCCCTGAAAACCTTTCCGAAAGAAGCCGGAAACTCAAACCCCGGAGACCAGGCCCTGAAAGGAACAGCTCAACCGGGACCCGGAACTTCTTCTGGAAGCACAGCCGCGAAAAAAGACCAGAAATCGATCCTCAATGAGATCCTTAAGGTTTCGGATGGGAAAATCGGAATTGAAGAGTTTTGTGAGAAAGCTATGGAAAAAGGGATAAGTCAGGAGAAATTTGATTTAATTTTGAAGAAACTTCTGGAAACAGGAGAGCTTTATTCTCCCGAACCTGGAATTGTAAAGCTGGTGTGAACTACCCGCTAAATCTAAAGATTTAACGGGCTTCCGGATTCATACTTCCGGCCAATTGCCAGTAAATCCCCAGGCTCATCCCCTACCTGTCATATCCAGTAAACCGGATATGCTGAGGAAAAGGGGTCTTCCCACCTTAGAGATAAAAGAAAAAGTTAATAAAGAGATTGTTAAAGAACTTTTTGTTGTCTGGAAAATGATCTTTTCCGAGATTTTCAGCAGCAGTTATTGTCAACTACCCGCTAAATCAAAGGATTTAACGGGTTTCCTGCTGAGGTTTTATGAAGTTGAATAAGACAAACTTATATTAAGTACGAAAAGATTTACTATAATTGAGTATTTAAAAGCAGGATTGAATCCGTTTGGAGCAAGCAAGAAATAGCCAATTATATTCAAAAATAATTATACTGAACCGGAACTCACTGAAAAACTCATTGAGGCGTCCCGGAAAACTACTTACTGAAACTTCTACTGAAACCACTTAAATTTACTCATTGAGACCACTCACAAAATGATTCAATGTGTGGTCTTTGTGGTTTTATCACGATTATCCGTAAAGTTCACGGAATTGATACAGGGTATAACGGTGTTATAGACATGATGGATCCGCAAATAGAGCGAAAACTCATTGAAATCATGAGGGTGATTCACGAAAGTGACAAACCCATAGGTGCCCGGGCCATAGCTGACGAACTGAACAACCGGGGCTATGATATAGGAGAACGGGCTGTCCGCTACCACCTGAGGATCCTGGATGAGAGAGGGTTTACACACAAACACGGATATGCCGGGCGTACACTTACGGACCTTGGAGAAAATGAGATGAATGATGCCCTCATAGGGGATCGTTTTGGTTTTGTAATCTCCAGGATCGAAGAAATGGCATTCAGGACCACTTATAACCCCGAAACAGATACAGGGGATGTAGTGGCAAATATTTCTTATTTTGACAAAGACGATTTCGAAACGGTTATTGATTTGATTTCGTATACAGCCCACTCCGGGTACATGATAAGCCCGAGGGTCAGAATCTTCGAAGAGGATTCAGGACCTGAAATACCTCTCCCTCCGGGGAAAATAGGAATAGCTACCGTATGTAGCGTCACTTTTGATGGGCTTCTCCTGAAAGCAGGAATTCCTGTAGAACCCGCCTATGGAGGGATCCTCCAGATAGAAAACAGGAAACCAGCACGTTTTCTGGAACTGATCTCCTACAGCGGGACTTCCATTGACCCGATAAAGATTTTCATGAATAGAGCTCCTACTTCAGTCCTTGAGGTGCTTGAAAAAGGAGAAGGAAAAATCCTTGCCAATATGCGGCAGATAAATTCTTCGGCCTATGAGAAGGCAGGAGAAATTATGAAAAGGGCAGCAAAGGTGGGTTTGGCAGGATGTATCACTACAGGAGAAATTGATGAGTTTCTACTTGGAGCTCCGGTTGAAACAGGAAAGTTCGGGGTTGCAGTAGTGGGAGGTATTAACGGGATCTGTGCCCTTGAGGAAACGGGAATTGAAATTGAAACAAACCCGATTTCCACTGTACTGGATTACCGAACAATGTCAGAAATATGACCGGATACGTTTAGAAACATAATAATAAGAATATTCAAAATTTGAGGCAGGCAGATGCTCAGGCTAACAGTGCTGTATGATAATGAAGCATACCCTAGTTTTACAGGAAGCTGGGGATTTTCGGCTCTACTTGAAACAGGCAGAGAAATCCTCCTTTTCGATACTGGATGGGACGGAACTCTGCTTCTCAAGCATATGGAGAAAATTGGCATCAGTCCTGCCTGTATAAGTAAACTGGTCCTTTCCCATCAGCACTGGGACCATATAGGGGGTCTGCCCGAGATCCTTCATGCAAATCCCGGACTCACTGTTTATGTACCTTCATCTTTTTCAGAGAAACTCAAAAGGGAAATTAAGAAGAGGGCTGACCTTGTAGAGGTAAAGGAAGCCTTAGAGATATCTAATGGGATCTGGAGCACAGGAGAACTGGGAGATAAAATCAAAGAACAGTCCCTTGTCCTGGGCACAGAAAACGGTTCCTATGTACTTACAGGCTGTGCTCATCCGGGAATTGATGCAATTATGGATGCTGCCCTTTATTATGGGGATATTAAAGGAATTATTGGAGGGCTGCATGATAGCGATAGGTTCGAGAGGCTTAAAGAGATGGAATTGATAGCAGCAGGGCACTGCACAACCCATAAGGAAAAAATAAAAGATGCTTTTCCCTCAAAATATATGGAAACTCGAGCTGGCATGCGCTTTGAACTTCAGTAAATGCGAATTAAAAGGAACATACTTTCTTTTCAAACAATTACTTTCTTTTCAAACAATTACTTCTTATTCAAACAATTACTTTCTTTTCAAACAATTACTTTCTTTTCAAAAAACCATTTCTGCTTAAGAGAAATTACTTTCGTTTTAATCCTATAGTAATCTCAATTTATTACATGATCCCTAACTGGCAGTGTCCGTGAGTTATTGATTAAATCTGGAAAAACGGAAACATCTACCGTCTTTGTCCAGATTTGAGAACCGCCCCCCTTGCTTGCGATGTTCAGTGACTGAACCCCACGCCCCCCTAACCTTAGCACTTTAATTTAAAAATAGGTTAAGGAGACACTGAGAAAACATATGGTTAGAAATACAATGTCCTCCAACAGGAATAAAGGACTTTATGCAGAGAACTGGAAATCAGACAGGACTGCCAGAACAGTCTGATTTTATGGTTATTTCTGCCATACATAATATAATTCAAATAAACGCACTTTGAACGGCTACTTCTTGAGATACGGAAAAAGAAATCGGGGAAACCGTATCTAAAATGAGATTAAGGGAGAAACATCGATGCTGAAAATAGAAGACCTGACTGTAGAGGTCAACGGAAAAATTTTGCTTCATGACGTGAACCTCGAGGTTGAAAAAGGGTATACAAATGTACTTTTCGGGCCAAACGGAGCCGGAAAGTCAGCCCTTATGAGGACAATCATGGGCTTTAGCGAGTACAGGATTGTGAAAGGCAGGATACTGTTCAATGGAGAAGATATTACCAATCTTCCAGTGGATGAAAGAGCCCGCCGCGGACTGGGTATCATGATGCAGCGTCCTCCGGACATGTCAGGAATTAAACTGAGGGACCTTGTAAAAGTAGCATCGAAAGGAAAAAAGGATCCTGAAAAACTTGCCGAAAACCTTGATATGAAGCGCTTTCTGGACAGGGATGTAAATGTGGGTTTTTCAGGCGGAGAGATCAAACGCTCTGAGCTTCTGCAGCTTGCAGCCCAGAATCCGAGCCTCTACCTTCTGGACGAGCCTGAGTCCGGGGTGGATCTTGTAAGCATCGAACAGGTCGGAATGACAATAAAAGGACTTCTCGAAGAAGGTATGGACTGCCCGGGTGAGAGATGCAAAAAGGGAAAATCCGCCCTTATCATTACTCATACAGGCCAGATTCTGGATTATGTGCAGGCAGACAAAGGGTATATTCTCTGTAATGGAACGGTCATGTGTTCAGGAAATCCCCTGAAAATGCTGGAAGAAATAAAAAACAAAGGGTATCAGGAGTGTATAACATGCAGACTGATGAAGTGAGCCTGAAAAAGAGAGCTGAGAGCGCAACTGAGAAAAAGGCGACTTTTGGAGAGGATTTTGAACTGGCAAAATATGAGGACGGCTCTAAGGTCAGCAAGCCTATTGAAGATCTTCAAACTCTTGACGAGGAAAGCAAAAGAACCCTGCTTCAGGTAGGGGTAATCCCAAGCGAAGAAGGCAGATCCGGCAGTTTTCTGGTACTGGATAATGCAGTCTCACACTCTTCTATGAAAGATGAGAATGTGGAACTAATGTCCACGCATGAAGCCCTTGAAAAGTATGAATGGCTCAAAGATTACTCCTGGAAACTCGTGCAGGTGGATGCTGACAAGTACACGGCAAAAACCTACCTTGAAAATGCGGATGGTTACTTTATCCGTGCGCCTGCAGGAAAAAAATCTTCCATGCCTGTCCAGACCTGCCTTATGCTGGGAAGCAAAAAGGTATCCCAGACAGTGCATAATATCATAGTCGTCGAGGAAGGAGCAAGTCTTGATATTATCACAGGCTGTACCGCCAAAAAGGGAGTTGAAGAAGGCCTGCACCTTGGAATATCCGAGATGTATGTAAAAAAAGGCGCCACTCTGAATTTCACAATGATCCATAACTGGGCTGAACAGATAGGAGTCCGCCCGAGAACTGTTGTGCACGTCGAAGAGGGTGGGACTTACATAAGCAATTACATTTGCCTGAAACCCGTACGTTCCGTACAGACCTACCCAACTGTAATGCTCGAAGGGAAAGGAGCGGTGACAAGGCTCAACACCATAGCAATTGCCCACCTGGGTTCCGAACTTGACCTTGGAAGCAGGGCAATTTTCAACGCCCCGGATACGAGAGCGGAGCTGATATCGAGAACAATCACAATCGGCGGGAGACTAATTGCACGGGGAGAAATGATAGGCAATGCAAAGGGTGCAAAAGGGCACCTGGAATGCAAAGGGCTTGTCCTTACCGACAAAGGAAGTCAGCTAGCAATCCCCATCCTTGAGGCAAATGTAGATGATATAGAGCTTACTCATGAGGCAGCCGTGGGGAAAATTGCCAAAGACCAGGTAGAGTACCTGATGGCAAGAGGGCTTACCGAAGAAGAAGCCATTGGAATGATCATAAGGGGCTTCCTGGATGTTGGGATAAGGGGAATCCCGGAAGAACTGAAGAACGAAATAGAAAATACGATTACACAGACGGCTCTTGGGATGTAAGTGCTGGCAGTCGGGGAAACTCCCGAGTTTCCCCTGTAAACTGATAAGGAAAAGATCTGCCTGCAGAAGGAAAAGTAGGGAGCCTGTGGAAAAGGTATGGAGAAGAATACAAATTTTTTTGAATCAAGTATACTTTAATTAAAAGAGGTGTTTGTATCCGGCAGGATAAAAGGAGAAACCTGCCGGTTTTTTGTGGAGTATATGTGGATATTAATGAGCAGAAAACGTATTTTAGACCGGATTTCTTTGTGGAAAAAAAACCTCAAATCAAACAAGCTCATTAAACCGTAATTTGCAGATTGTAAAAGGAGTATAAAAATCTATCTCTAGGGGGCAGGGGGCGGATACATTACCAGACAGATTAGAGAAAATACCCTGGAAAAAAAGAGAAAATTCTACAAAAAGGAAAAAACATAAATATTCTGGAAAACGGAATATTATATGAAAGGAATGTTCTCTAAACACAACCAGAAATGAAATAGAAATAGGATTATTTTTAATCAGGTAAATTTGTTTTATTTAAGGCATATGGCTTATGCTGGGAACATAAGCTTAATTGACTGGAAACCTCTGAAAAAGAGCGAATAGATAAAAGAAATTCCGGTACTTCGTATTTTTGCCTGTAGTATGCCGTACTTGCCAGTATATATATACTCCGGATATAATATTACAGTACTGTAGAAGAGAGGAGGGATTGGAATAATAGACTTTGCCTGCAAGGAATTCAAAGTAGAAGATGTGATCAAGTGCGCTCTCAGCCTTACAAAAGCTGATCTGAATGTTATGAAGCACTTCTTAAATGAACCCGAAAAATGGGTTGATACTGACACTCTTTCAAGATCTCTGGACCTGGATATTTCTACGGTCCAGCGTTCCGTGAAAAAGCTGCACGAAAAAGGGATCCTCCAGAGGTCACAGCAGAACCTTGACGGAGGAGGCTATGTATTCATTTATAAAATCCATTCAAGAAACCAGATTAAAAATGTCATTCTAAAAATTGTACAATCCTGGGCCGACAGACTCGGACAGGAACTTGAACAATGGGAAAACGGAGGTTAATTTAAAATGCTCAAAATCACTCCCTATCTGGGAATCCTTGTACTTATTGTTTCCATAGGAGGGCTCTGGTACCCCCCACTCGGATATTTCATGTTGCTTATCTTTGCAGCAATCTTCCTTATCAGCCCCTTCAGAGGCAGATGGTTCTGCGGAAACCTCTGCCCCCGGGGAAGCCTTGCTGATTTCTGGATCAGTAAAATTTCAAGTAAAAAGAAGATCCCAGGCATCTTAAGGAGCCTGTGGGTGCGCATTCCTATCTTTCTCCTGATGATGGGCGTTATGGGCTACAGGATTTCAAGTGTCATCGGAACCCTGAACGCCTTTGAAAAGATAGGGATGATCTTTGTCACCATATGCCTTGTAACAACTGCAATTGCAGTCCTTCTCGGCAGCTACCTGAGCCCGAGGACCTGGTGTTCCTTCTGTCCAATGGGAACAGCCCAGAACCTGCTAGGAGGAAAGAGGTACCAGCTTCAGCTTGAAAAAGACAAATGCATCAGCTGCAAGAAATGCGAAAAAGTCTGTCCCATGCAGCTAAAGGTCTGCCAGATCGAGACAAAACCCGACTGTATCAAATGCGGGCGTTGTGTGAGTGTCTGTCCCAAAGATGCCCTGAAGTTCTGATTTATATTTTTTATTTTTTTATTTAGTATTTTTTATTTTCCGCAAAAACGGTAAAACGGCATATCTCACAAAACGAATATTTTTATTTTATAATTATATAATATAGACTATAGGGGAGCCAAAAAACATTTTCAGAATCTGGCTTTAATGCAACCATCTGCGCATACTGTAAAGTGTCCACAAATCAGTGTCCACAAATAGGCCATAATTCAGGAGGAGAAGAATATGACAGCAAGAAGTGTACCTGAACTTTCAGCAACCCAGAAAACAGAACTCTCCGAACTCTTCGGGGAATGCGTCAATCTTGACAAACGCGATCGCCACTATTATAACCACGATATAGGAGCCTTACCCCCACTTGTCAAGAAAGTAATAGGGAACACTGACCCTGCAGCTGTTGTAAAAATCCGGACGGAAGAAGATGCAGTAAAACTTCTGGAATTTGCAAACAGGCACCAGATTCCGGTTGTTCCCCGTGCAGGGGCGTCCTCCGGGTATGGCGGAGTGATCCCTACAAAGGGAGGCATAGTTGCCGATGTCACATTACTGAATAAGATCATAAGCATCGACCCCGAAGGGCAGAAAGCAGTGGTGCAGAGCGGGCTTATCTGGGAAAATTTAGATAGGAAGCTGAAAGAGAAAGGGCTTTCTGTCAGGGCGATCCCTTCAAGCGCTCCATCCTCGACCGTAGGGGGCTGGCTGGCTCAGAGCGGAGCCGGATATGGAAGTTATGAATTCGGCTGGGGCTACGAGAGCATGGAAAAAGCCCGGGTTGTACTCCCCAATGCAAAAATAAGGGACTTTTCCGGCCCCGAACTCAAGAAGTTAATAGGGACAATGGGGACCACGGGTATTATCACCGAAATTACCCTGAAAGTCCAGAAGCTCGAAGAGAGAAAAGCTGTTTCCGCCAGCTTCCCCGACGCTTCAGCCATGAAAAAAGCGGTAGAAACCATAAGGAAAAAGAACATACCCCTCTGGTCCATCTCATTCCTGAACCCCGAATGGGCGGACATGAAAAACAAATCGCCCCAAAAACTCCACTATGGGGAAATCGTGGACAAACACAGGCCAGTGTTGCCTGTTGCTTACGTCTGTACCTTCATGTACCCTGCCTCCAGGAACGTCTCCGGCCTCAAAGAAGCAATCGAGAGTGCAGGTGGAACGGTCCTTCCCGAAGAGATTGCAAAGCACGAGACCGAGGAATGGTTCAAGTCCATGAAGGTTAAAAGGCTCGGCCCCTCCTTCATCCCTGCTGAGATCCTGGTGCCGCTTGAAAAGATGGATAGTGCTTTTGAAGAAATTGAAAAGAGGATAAAACTCCCGGTGCTCACCGAAGGGATGGTTATCAGTGACGGAAACGTTGTACTCCTCTGCTTCATGCGCCACTCCGAACGCTCCTTACTCTTCAATACGGCCTTTGCCCTTTCCCTGAGCATCCTGAAAATTGCAGAAGAAAACGGAGGCAGGGCCTATTCTTCCGGCCTATTCTTTGCCTCGAAGAAAAAGAGTGTCTTTGGAGACCGGCTTTCGGAAATAGAAGCCCTCAGGAAAGAATTCGACCCCAACGGAATCATGAACCCTGAGACCCTGGACGGGAAAGGGCTCCTGAACACCGCCGTGTCCCTCGGCTCTTCCTTCGAACCCATGGGAAGGCTTGTTGGAAATATGTCCGGGATCGGAGAAGTTTCCTTCAAAGACGAAAAGGACATCCCGGCAGACATTGTCGAACTTGCCTACTCCTGTTCCCAGTGCGGATACTGTGTGAGCGAGTGCGACCAGTACTACGGCAGGGGCTGGGAGGCTCAGTCGCCCCGGGGAAAATGGTTCTTCATCAAGGAATACCTGGCTGGTCGGGAAAAGCTTGACCAGAGGCAAACGAACACCTTCCTCGCCTGCACCACCTGCCAGATGTGCGACGCCCGCTGTGAGCTGGACATGCCAATCGAACATGCCTGGATGACAATGCGCGGAAAGCTGGTTGATGAAGAGAAAAAGATGACCTTCCCACCCTTTGAGATCATGGCTGCAAGCCTTCTGAAGGAGAGAAACATCTGGGCAAACCTCAGCAAAGACAGGGACAAATGGATTCCTGACGACATCAGGGCAAAAATGAAAGACAAAGCCGAGTATGCCTACTTTGCAGGCTGTACGGCGTCCTTTGTGGAAAAAGACGTAGCTGTCGGGGCTGTGCGTATGCTCGACGATGCAGGAATCGAGTTCACAGGGCTGGGAGACAAGGAGGCCTGCTGTGGAATTCCCATGCTCGTTGCCGGGAAGTGGGATGTATTTGAAAAGATCATGCGGATGAACGTCTCGAACATGAAAAAGAAAGGCGTAAAAACCGTGATCACTTCCTGCCCTGCCTGCTGGCTCATGTGGCACACGGTCTATCCACAGTGGGCGGAAAAACTGGGCATTGAATACGGGCTTGAGACAAAGCACTATTCCGAAGTCCTGGTGGAGCGCCTGGACGTTCTGAAGCCCAAATTCAAGAAACCTCTGAATAAAGTGGTTGCCTGGCATGACTCCTGCCACCTGGGAAGAGCCGGGGGCAAGGTATACGAACCCCCAAGGGAACTTTTGAAAGCTATCCCCGGCATCCAGTTCAGAGAACTTGAACACAACAGGGAACAGGCCCACTGCTGTGGATCAGTGGTGAGCCTTATTGCCGAGCCACCGGTTGCATATAAACTTGGAGGCATGAGGCTTCAGGAAGCTGTAGATGTAAACGCAGACATCATTGCGGCCCTGTGTCCCTGCTGTACGGTCCAGTTCCGTGTCGCCGCCGAGAAAAACAACATGAACATAGAATCCCAGGACCTCGGCGCCCTTGTGGCAAGAAGCCTCGGCTATGACATCCCGGACACGACAAACTACGCCCTGCAGTCATGGATGCCCTTTGAGAAGATGATCGCCCTCATGCAGCCCGAAAACATGACCGACCTGATGGTAGAACTCCTGCCCCAGATGATGGCCGCAATGCCAGCTCCCCTTCAGGCCATGATGAAGATGGTCAAGTATGTGCCCGGAATGGACGCCATGATGAAGCCCATGATGCCCATAATGATGCCTATGCTCATGCCTTCTGTCATGCCGAAGGTCATGCCTGATATGCTTAAGGCTGTTGAGAGACGGGTCCCGATGCCTGATTACATGAGAGAGCAGCTCCCGGACCTCATGCCAAAAGCCATGGAAAACCTGATGCCTAACATGCTGCCCGAGATAATTCCATTGCTTACTCCGCGGATGATCGAGTACATAAAAACGCATTAAAAAAGAATCAAAAAAGCAGTGAGAATTCAACGTACAAAACCCTGTACACAAAAAATCGGAGGAAAAGTTTCGGGATTCCTTCGATCCAACCTTTTTTAAGAGAATTATTAGCATACTGCCATTAGCATACTGCCTTTTTTTGAAAAATACAAAGCTCCCTGTATTTAAAAAAATAAAAATCGTCCTCATGCAAGGGAAAAAAAAATTCATACCTATAAACTTGGCTTCTAGAAACTCTTTTTTCAACCAATAGTTAAAAAATATCGGAATGAAGAAAAAAGAATAGGTTCCGTCAGGGGAGGCTCTTTCAATAAAAAAGAATAGTTGAGTCAGAAAAAGCAAAGAATGATAGCAAAAAAGCCTTGAAAGCCGGAAGAAAATAAAATACTCTAAGAAATACACCCGGATTTAAGATACCTTCAAAACCAACCAAAAAAAAGGTATTAAAAGGACCAGAAGACCCCATTTTAAAGATTCAAAACCTGACATCCAGAGGAATTCTTATATAGAAGTGCTTGCATTAAGAATATGAAAAATTACGCACAAAGATAACGTGCTCAGAAATACTACTGATAAAAATTCATAGAAATTCATATCATTATAAAGGAGATTAAATTTTGGCAGCACAACCGATTTTTATTTTGAGAGAAGGCAGCAAGAGAACCCACGGTTCCGACGCCCAGCACAACAACATCATGGCCGCAAAGGCAGTAGCTGAGGCAGTAAGGACCACTCTTGGACCGAAGGGTATGGACAAGATGCTTGTAGACTCCATGGGAGACGTCGTCATCACCAACGACGGAGCAACAATCCTCAAAGAAATGGACATCGAGCACCCAGGTGCAAAGATGATCGTAGAAGTCGCCAAGACCCAGGATGCCGAAGTAGGCGACGGGACAACCACCGCAGCCGTGCTCGCAGGAGAATTCCTGACAAAGGCAGAAGACCTGCTTGAAAGCGGCGTTCACCCCACCGTGATCGCAAGCGGCTACAGGCTTGCAGCAGACCAGGCTACAAAGATCCTGGAGACCATCACTGTCAGTGCATCTCCGGAAGACACCGAGACTCTTGTGAAAATAGCAGGCACAGCCATTACAGGAAAAGGCGCAGAGGCTCAAAAGGATCACCTTTCCAAACTTGCAGTCAAGGCCGTTAAATCAGTTGTTGAGGTAAGTGAAGATGGGAAGATCACAGTGGACATCGAGGACATCAAGATCGAAAAGAGGCCCGGCGGAAGCATCAAAGACTCCGAGATTATCGAAGGCGTAATCATTGATAAAGAACGTGTCCACACCGGAATGCCGGAAATAGTGAAAGATGCAAAAGTCCTGCTCTTGAGCGTGCCCATTGAACTCAAGAAAACCGAAACAAAAGCCGAGATAAAGATCACCGCCCCTGACCAGATGCAGCTTTTCCTTGACCAGGAAGAAGCCATGCTCAAGGAAATTGTGGAAAAAGTAATCAGGACAGGTGCAAATGTAGTCTTCTGCCAGAAGGGCATTGACGACCTTGCCCAGTACTACATGACAAAGGCAGGCATTTTCGCGATCCGCAGAATCAAGAAGAGTGACATGGACAAACTCTCCAGGGCAACAGGTGCAAAGGTAATCACAAGCATGGATGAAATCGAGGAGTCCGACCTCGGCTATGCAGGCCTTGTGGAAGAGAAGGACGTCACAGGTTCCAGAATGACCTTCGTCACAGGCTGCAAGGACAGTAAGACCACCTCAATTCTGCTTCGCGGCGGAACCGAGCATGTAGTTGAAGGAATTGAGAGAGCCCTTGAAGATGCCCTCAGAGTTGTGGGCGTTGCTCTCGAAGACCAGAAGATTGTTGTGGGCGGCGGCTCACCTGAAATCGAATTATCCCTCAGACTCCAGGAATACGCAGCAACCCTTAAAGGCAGAGAACAGCTTGCAGTTAAGGTCTATGCCGAAGCTCTCGAAGTCATTCCGAAAACCCTTGCAGAAAACGCAGGGCTTGACCCAATCGACATGCTCGTGGAAATGCGCTCCCAGCACGAGAAAGGCAACAAGCGTGCAGGGCTCAACGTCTACAGCGGAAAGATCGAGGATATGTTCGAAAACAACGTTGTCGAACCCCTCAGGATCAAGACCCAGGCAATCAACGCTGCTACCGAAGCTGCAATCATGATCCTCAGGATTGACGACGTAATCGCATCCTCAGGCATGAGAGCAGGTCCAGGCGCAGGTCCGGGCGGCGAAATGCCAGAAGATATGTAAATAATTCAAAAATATGAATCCAGGGTTACCGGAGAGAATTCCAACTTTCCGGAACCTTTCTTTTCCGTTCGTTTTTCCAATTTTCAAAAGAGTCTTCTTTCAGAGTAGAAGTATTTTTCAGAGCATTGGTGTTTTTCAGAACAGTGGCATTTATTTCAGAGGAAAAGAATCCTTTTCTAGAAAAGAAGCATCAAAGGCCAGAAAATAATAGTCTCTTTAAAACACATAGGTATCGTCTGACATTGGAATGCCAGGAGAATAAGAAAAGCCGTTTTTGGAGCCGTTTTTAAATAACTAACGTAATTAACGAAATTATTACCTGGCTTCGTAGCAGGAAAGTTCTCTTGCGTCGACTCTCACTGGTTTTCCGAGTTCGTTTGAAACGACGCTTTTCACCCGTGCCATGCACCTGCACTCAAGCTGAATACGAGCTGACATGGCTTCTCGTTCTTCACAATAGATATCGTTTGAGCTGACAATAGAATGAACAGAGATCTGCATCTGCACAATCTTTGCTATAAGAGCTGAAGTTCCATCTGTAAGGTCCTGAAGGCTCGCAGAAGTAAGGAGAACATTATCTCCTGCATTGAGCCCGAGTACTCCGAAGAAGTTCTGCGGAGTCCGGATCTCAAGAGTCCTGAGCTCGTGTTTCTTCAGGACCTCAATCACGGAATCAGCAATTCCTGTTAACGCGATGTACTCCATGGAATCACCCGTACATTGGGAATTCCTTCTTTACTTCTCCTTTCTGCTCGGTAGTCTGAACGTCTTCAGCAAGCTTATGGAGCTCGATTTCTATGCGCTCAGCCTGTTCTATAAGCCTATCAGTGCTGACCGAAAGCCCGTACAGTTCATTAAGGACTCCAATCACGGCAGAAGCGGCTCTCGGATCAGGGTTCTGGGTTTTTGTAGCCCCGAGTAGACTAATTGCAGGAATCCCGCGCAACAGGCATTCGGCCATTACGCTGCCTGAAATCCCGGAAATAGTCCCCATCTGGAAAATTTCTACCTTGTCCCTGATTTTATCCAGCATTTCCGACGTGGTTGCTGCCCCGAAAACCTTATGTCCCCCGTCCATAATGGCAATTCCTGCAATGGAAGCAACCTCCCTAACATTGATAGACTCAGCCCAGTCCACGAGAGCGTTGCTTACATCGTATGAGACCGAGTGACTGATCGGAATATCGGAGATGACTATAATGAGGTTGTGCTCCACGTTTTCGTAGATCCTTACAGGCATGTTTATAAGCCCCTCATAAAGCACCGCAATTGAAGGGAAATACCTGGACTCAATGGAGCCTATATACTCCATATTCATCTCTTCGATCATGTGCTGACTTGCTATATTCCCCACAAGCCCGATTCCGGGAAAACCTTCAATCAAAACAGGGTTTTTTGACTGCACAGGTTTGGTAATAATCTTCACGTCGTTGTTGTCATAGTCTGTAGTAGTTGACAAAAAAACCACCTCAATGAAATAAAACCCCTATGATTATATCTGCTAATCCTAAATAAACAAGTTTCTCGCCAGCCCGGGTCTGCGTGACCTTCTGCACAGACATCAATAAAAAAAATATCGACGAATCCGGGATTCCGAATGCCATAACCCTCTTTTTTATTAAAAGAGAATCCTTTTAATATATATCTTTTCTCATGACAGAGAAAAAATAATTCAGATCAGAAGCGTTTATTCTAATTACGATGCCTTCTCCGCTAAATGTTTGCTGAATGCAAACTGTGTTGATGAAGGTAAGAAAAAGAGAGGGAAAAAAGTTTCATAGAAAAGAAAGAAGATACCAGAAAAAAGACGGAAAAGCGGACAGAAATAAACTTAAAAAGTTGATAAAATAATTAATGAAAGAAGTTCGTAAAAGAAAATTAAAATCAAACATAGGAGGAAGTAATTTATGGAAAAACCAATTCTTTATCTGGACAGCGTAGGGGAAGCAAACACGGAAGCTGTTATTGAAGCTGCAGCAAAAAGGGCAGCAGAACTTGGAATATCCCACATTGTAGTTGCCAGTACCAGCGGGAAAACTGCTCTTAAAATGGCAGAGGCAGTAAAGGGCAGCGCCATAAAAGTAATTGGAGTAAGCCACCAGTACGGGCAGAAAGAGAAAGGCGAGTGGGAAGTAGAAGAAGAATACAAAAAGAAGCTCGAAGAACTTGGAGCAGTAATCACTACCCAATCACATATGTTTTCCGGAATAGAGCGTTCGGTCACAAAGAAGTTCGGAGGCTATTCAAGGATCGAAGTAATTGCAGATACCCTGCGTTCCCTTTTCGGAAAAGGCTTCAAGGTAGCGATAGAGGTTGCCATTATGGCAGCAGACTCAGGCCATATCCCGGTCTCAAACGATACTGAAATCATAGCCATAGGAGGCACAAGGTGGGGTGCAGATGTGGCTCTTGTACTAAGGCCGGCTCACAGCAATGATTTCTTCTCCCTTCAGGTAAGGGAAATAATTGCAATGCCGAGAGCAAAAGAAGACTGAAAAGAGAAGAAATAGAAGAGCACAGAAAATAAAAAGAGTATGGACCCCGGCCTCAAAAAGCCAGTCCATTTCTATTTTAAAAAAATTAAGCCATCCCAAGCCTTTTGAGAATCTCCATCCGGTCTTCTTTGGTGAAGGACTCGCCCTGGAAGGTCTCAACCGCGTTCTTCAGGAGGGTCACTGCAAAGGACATCGAAGGTCCGCCGCCAAAAGAAACTGAAACCATGGCAGCCTGCATAATTTCCTCTTTTGTTGCTCCGGCCTCAAGGGCATTGAAGGCGTGCAGAGAGATACAGTAAGGGCAGCGGTGGTAGAGGGCAACACCTATAGCAATCAATTCCTTGGTTTTGAAGTCAAGAACCGAAGTTTCAAAGCTTGCTCCGACCATGCCTATAAACGCTGCAGCCTGCTTTCCCTGAACTTCGGTTTCGGAAGCAAACTCACCAAGTCCGGCCGTAAAATCAAATAACAATTTTTTCGGGTCTTCAGTCATGTAATCACCTGTATGTATCTTGTATATAACCATGAATTCTTGAGATATATAACGGTTGTGCATGAGTGATACAAAACTATCCAAAACAGAGAACGTCACATGCGAAAAGAAACCAAAATATCCCGGAAAAACTAAAGGCAAAGAGGAAAACTGAAAAAAAGTACAGGGCCCCTTTGAAAAAAATCCTGTCAAATTCGCCCCACCCCGGACTCCTGTAAGCCCCCAAAGATAAATATATCTGAGAGGCATCTATACCCCCGGCATGTCAGCGACATTTGAAATTCTCGACAAGGACGCAGGCGGCAGGATAGGTAAACTCAAGACCCCTCACGGGACTGTTGAGACACCTACTGTCATGCCTGTAGTAAATCCGAACATCCAGCTTATCTCCCCGAAAGAGATGAAAAGCTTCGGGGCAGAGATTCTGATCACCAATTCCTATATCATTTACCGGAAGGAAGAACTGCGAAGTGTCGCCCTTGAAAAAGGGCTGCACGGGCTCCTTGGCTTTGACGGGCCAATTATGACAGACTCGGGCTCTTTTCAACTTTCAGTATACGGGTCAGTGGAAGTTACAAACGAAGAGATCCTCGCTTTCCAGCAGAAAATCGGGAGCGACATCATAGTCCCACTTGATATCCCGACTCCTCCGGACGTTCACTACAGGAGGGCGGAAGAAGAACTTGTAATCACTACCGAACGCCTGGAAGCTGCCCGCAAATTCATTCAGGGCGAACAGCTCCTTGCAGGCCCGGTCCAGGGATCGACCTATCCCGAACTCAGGGAAAAGGCTGCATCCCACCTGAAAGACCTGAACTTTGATGTTTATCCCCTGGGAGCCGTTGTCCCGCTAATGGAATCCTATCGTTACGCAGAGCTTGTGGATGTAATTGCCGCAGCCAAAAAAGGTCTGTCTCCGACCTCACCAGTACACCTTTTCGGGGCAGGGCACCCTATGATGTTTGCTCTTGCAGTCGCGCTTGGCTGTGACCTTTTTGACTCGGCGGCTTATGCCCTCTATGCCAAGGACGGGCGTTATATTACTGTAAACGGGACTTATCACATAGAAAAACTGAACTACCTGCCCTGCTCCTGCCCTATCTGTTCTAAATATACTGCAGATGAGTTGAGAAAAGCCAAAAACCGGGACGAACTCCTGGGAAGGCACAACCTCTACGCAACCTTTGCGGAAATCCGGCTGATCAAGCAGTGCATAAAGGACGGAAAACTGCTCGAGCTTGTTGAACAACGCTGCCGTGCCCACCCGAAACTTCTTGACGGGCTGAAAAAGCTCTACACCCATTCTCCCTGGCTGGAACAGTTAGACCCTGCCACCAAAGGCACCTATTTCTACTGCGGACCCGAATCCGCCTCCCGCCCAGAAGTCCTGCGCTTCGGAAAGCGGCTGGAAAGGTTCAGCCTTGAAGGTTCGGCAATTATCCGCACAACTCCAGTGAAAGGGGAAAGAAGCTATGACCAGCTCCTTATCTTCAAAGCACCTTTCGGGGCATTCCCTGCAGAAATGGAAGAGGTATACCCATTCAATGCCGAGGTCTCAAAGTTTCCGGATTACGAAGCTCTCAGCACCGCCCTTTCAAATACCCTTAAACTGATAGAGCTTAACCCGAAAGCGAAGTTTACCTTTGTCTGTGAGCGGGCGTTCGAGCATCCCCTGCTCGAAAAAATAAAAGAAAAGGCTGAACTGGTCTACAGGGATGCCTGGAAAAAAGAATAAGCATCTCATAGCCCCTTAAAGGGGCCTGGATTTTTCATGGATTCTTTAATTGTTCCAGGGGTTCTCATGCATCTCGTAAACCCCTCAGTTACCTTTTCATGGCAGGATTCTCCTGAAAAAGAGAAAAAGGAAACTTTTTTGAGATGCCAATGTTTATAGGACTAACTGTAAAAATCCCTGATAACACTAAAAACCTGACAATTCCCGAAATATAACCAACCCCCAATACAAACCAGAAAAGCACAGGTGAAAAGATTGTCCCTTACAGCAAGAATCGGGGAGCTCAGCCCCTACCTCCGATTGCTGAGACCCGAACTCTACTACATGGACCTGACCCTCCCCGCCGCAAGCGCGATCCTTGCTTCCTACCTGGCAACCGGAGGGCTGCCCTTACTTGTCCCCTTCTTGATTGCCGTGATAGGAGGCTTTGCGGCCATAACCAGTTCATATGTTTTCAATGACTGCTGCGATGTCGATATAGACACCATAAATATCCCGGACCGCCCCCTGCCTGCGTCGAGGGTCTCAAAGAACTCGGCAATGATGTACGCTCTCTTGCTTTTACTTATCGCAGGTGCCGCAGCCACGTACTTGAACCCGGAATCCCTTGCAGTCCTATTTGTCGCAGCTGCAACTATCACCATTTACTCAATCTTTGCAAAGCGCAGCACCTTCCTGAGCTTCCTGCCTGTCGGCATCTCCTACGGACTCGTACCTATCGGGGTATGGCTTGCATTTGACCCCGCAGGAATCCTGAAAGGCAGCGACGGAGTGATTTTACCCCTTCCGGCAATCTGTTTCGGGCTCATGATGTGCGTTACGGACTGGGCTTTTACTCTGGGAGGCGTTGCCAGAGATGTGGAAGGAGACCGGCTAAAAGGGGCCCCTACACTGCCCGTAACCTTTGGAATTCCCTTTACCGCCAGGTTTGTGACATTCTGGTGGATTGTCGGAGTTATTGCTTCAGTTATAATAGGCTGGTCAGCCAGACTCGGCCCGGTATTTTTTGCAGGCGCTCTTGCCTCAGGGCTCTGGATGCTTGCCCAGTGTTTTGATTTTATCAAACATCCAACTCCTGAGAGGGGCGGCGCGCTTTTCCTTAACGGCTCAAACTACAGAGCAATAATGTTCGGGTCAATGATCCTGGACGTGGTGCTCTGCATATATCTTGGATCTTATACCTCCATTATCTGGTGAAAAAAGGATAGAAAAAAATGGATGCGGACATTATTGTAATCGGGGCGTCCCCTGCAGGGCTCATGGCTGCCAGAAATGCCTGTGAAAAGGGTGCGGATGTCCTTTTGTTGGAAAAAAAGGAAGAGATCGGGAATCCGCCACACCCTGCAAACTCTTTTTTTAAGGGGATGCTTGACAGGTGCGGAGAAAAGGTAGACCCGTCTTATGTTGTGCATTACCTCAAGGGAATGAAGATTATCTCCCCGGAAGGACGCGAAGTTATAGTAGAAACACCTGGTTATTCTATCGATAAAACGAGATTTGACCGGTTTTATACTGAAAAGGTAATAAAAACCGGTGTTGATCTCAGAACAGGGATAGGAGTAAACAGTATCCGGAAGGAAGGGGGAGAATTTGCGATCAGTACTTCGGCAGGGGTGTTCAGGTCGAGACTTGTAGTAATTTCCGACGGCATCAATTCAAAAATGGCATCCCTTCTAGGTCTGAAAACAATGAAACACCCCGAGGATATTGCCTGGGGAATTGAGCTGGACGTCAGGGCTCCTGGGCTCGGGAAGCCTGAAATGTTTGAGTACTATGTAGGAAACCATGCTCCCGGCTGGAAGACCACATATGCACCCAGAGGAGGCGATAATGCTGCGATTGGGGCTTATGTGCGCAGATGTGGGAAGGATGCCACTCCTTACCTGAACGCCTGGGTGGAGCGTTTCAAAAAGCTTAAAGGGCTCGAAGAACTTGAAGTTGTAAGAAAACTTTCCGGGGGGGACCCTATTGTTACTATCCCAGGTGAGTACATAACTGATGGGATAATGGTAGCTGGAGGAGCTGCAGGCCAGTCCGGGATAGGCTATGCAATGAGGGCAGGTCAGATATGCGGAGACGTGGCGGCAGATGCTGTAAAAAAGGGAGACGTCTCAAAAAGTACTCTTTCGGAATACCGGAAAACCTGGGAAAAGGAGTTTAAGGTCGAGCATTACCTGGGCCGTATAGGGCTTGAGACCCTCAGGAAGATGACGGACAGAGAAATCGATGAAATGGTAAGGGTGTTTGAAAAAGAAGACCTGTCCTTTATCCACGGCAGCGCCTTTGAACAGGCTATGCAGGTATTTATCTTCACGTTGAAGAAAAAACCTTCAGCTATGCTAAAATACAGAGCATTCCTGAGGGACAAGTAAACTGGAGACGAAAGGCAAGCTGGAAAAAATAGGACTGAAAAAGGGATAAGATAAAAAAGAAAGACAAAACCAGAAAAAATAGAACGGAAAAATAGAACGGAAAATAAAGAAAGGAAAATAAAGAAAAGAAAAAACTACCAGAAAGCCAGATGCAGGGAAAATATGCAGTACGAGTTTTATAAAAATCCCCTTTTCAGGGTTTATGCCGAAATTGAAGATGGGTGCTTGAAGATGAAAACCGGTGGAGTAGCCTCTCCACTCATGAAAAAAGCCCTTGCGGCAAACATCTCGATCTTTGACGGCGAAAAGCCTGCGAATGTAGAAGCTGACCGCCTGATCTATTCTACCTGGATGCCTCCGATTCCAAGTCCGGGCTTTGACCGGCTTGTGAAGAGCCAGTTGTCATCAATGTTCGGAAAAAATATGCCTGACCAGGTAACAATCTCAATTACCGAGGACTGCCCCAACAACTGCATCCACTGTGCCCTCCCCGATACAAAGAACAGGGCAAAACTTGCACCCGAAACCATTAAAGATGTAATTGATCAGGTGCTCGAAATGGGCACAACCTTTGTGATTTTTGATGGGGGAGAACCCCTGACCTACCCTGGTCTGGAAGCCCTGATAAGCTACGTTGCCCCTGAAAAAGCTATTACCGGGATGTTCACCTCAGGAGTCGGACTAACAGAAGAACGCGCACGGAGCCTTAAAGCTGCAGGGCTGTATTCCCTTACAGTTAGTTTTGACAGCGCATATGAGGAAAAGCATGATTATGTAAGGGGCAGGAAAGGAGTTTTCAAAAGTGCAGTTGAAGCAGTCAAAAACGGACTTGCGGCTGGGCTGCTTGTAAACATATATGTGGTGCTTTCAAGGGACAATGTCAATGAGCTTGATGAACTCTATACCCTTGCAACGGATCTTGGAATCCATGAACTCTCTTTCTATGAGATAGTGCCAACAGGCAGGTGGATGGACCATGCTTCCGAGATCATGACCCCAAAAGACCTCAGGAAATTTGACAATTTTGTGTCCCAGACCAGGGAAAAGGAAGGACCCAGAGTTTTTCCAATTCCACAGGTTATGAAGACCACAGGCTGTATGGCAGGCAGAAAATGGCTGCACATCACGCCTGAAGGAAATATTCACCCCTGTGCCTGTATCCCCATTCCCTATGGAAATGTCCACAGGGATAAAATAAAGGATGTCTGGAAAAAAATAAGGGACGATCCGGCATATAACGCAAAATGCTGCCTTATGAGAAACCCCGAGTTCAGGGAAAAATACCTGAAGCTTCTAGAGTGAGCTTCAGGTTTTTTAAAGCAATTTTCAGATTTTTGAAGCAGGCAGACCTTAAAAGTCATAATCGTTCTTTTTTTCCGTATGCTCTGTGAGGTGAGCTTGCCTGCACAACAGACAAAAGCGAAAGCACTAGCCGTGCGAAAGTACACTGCACGAAAGTACACTAACAGAACATCAACCGTACCAGGAAGCAACGAAAAGTAAAAGTTTATAGAAAAGCCGTATATTCCGGGATAAAAACAACTGAGACAGCATAAGCAGGGGATATAAACAGGCAGTAAACAGTCAACATTAAACAAGCAGCACATTACTGCTCTGGGAACAGAAAAATAAGCTGAGAACAGAAAAATGAGTGCAGGTAAAGGTTTGGGACCTTTACTTGCAACGGAAATTAAAAATTTAGCGAGCAAATATATTCGATGTGATTGATTAGACTAAACCAGACCGCTGAAGAGTCATCAGGTCTTCGGTAGTGAGTTTAGCTCCGCCCTTGAACTTATCGAAAATGGATTTGGCATCCTTCTGAAGTTCGGACTTGACGACACGGGACTTTCCGTCCTTGTCTTTCTTCTTGAGCTTGAAGACTTCTTTGTCGAGATCCCTGATTTCCTTCTGGGCATTGATGAAAATCTTGTGCTGTTCGTCAGCTGCTTCCTGGGCTTTTACAAAATCCCGGTGTGCAATGTCTGACTCTGCCCTGGTTCTGTCAGCTTCCTTGAAGGCATTAATCATCTTCTCGTGGTATTCCTGGGCCTGCCTGGCGTATTCTGCAAGCTCGTTGTGGAACTCCGAAGCTTCGTCCCTGATTTGCTGGGCTTCATCCAGGATATCTTTCAGTTCGAGGTTGCCCTCAAGCTGGACTTTTTTCTCGTGGTATTGTTTCTGAAGCTCTGCAATCTTGCTAACGAGTTCTCTTTCCTTGCTTGTGCTGAGAACTTCGGTCTGCTGGGTGAATTCAAGGCGATCGATGTCTTTCCTTAAGGCTTTGATTGAGGGCCCGCCAAGGTTGTTCTGTTTCCTGATGGAATCTGCCTTTGCGAACAGATCATTTGCTTTGGCGTTGGTGTCATCGCGCTTGTTCTTGTATTCACTGACCTTCTCGTTGATCTCGTCCCTGAGAACTTTTAGTTCCTGGGCTTCGTTGATAAGGTCTTTTGTCTTCTTGTTCAGGTCGTTGCGCTTTGCGGCAAGCGCGCTGGCCTCAGCGTTTAAAGTATTCCTTTTTTCCTTGGATTCTTCAGAAATGTCCTTCAAATCTGATCTTTTTTTCTGCAATTCCTTTAGCATCTCTTATTGTGCCTCCCGATCCAGCAAAAGAGCTGGCATTTTAGTAGTGTTCGATGTCGACATGCTGTGCCTGATTACAAAATTGATAAGAAAGAGAGTCAAGAACAGGGATCACGGCTCTCAGGTCTTTTATTGTTATGACCACGTCCGCATATTCCCTAAGTATGGGCTTTGGATTGAAAGCTATGGCAAACCCAGCTACCTCAAAAATGCAAGCATCGTTTGCGCCGTCCCCGACAACCACACACTGCTCAGGCCTGACATTGTAAAACCGAGCCAATTCCTCGAACACTTTTGCTTTGGAATCGCTTTGTGTGACAGGACCGACAACTTCGCCCGTGAGGCAGCCGTCTTCCATAAGCAGTTCGTTAGAGACGACGAAATCAATACCAAGCACTTTACCTACCATCTCGGCAGCTATGGTAAATCCACCGGAAATCATCGCAGTCTTATAACCCCGATTTTTAGCATACAGGACAAGTTCGGCTGCTCCCGGCATAAGATTAATCTGATTTACAGCATCAAGGGCAGTTTCAAGGGGAAGTCCCTTAAGAAGTCTGACCCTTTCTGCAAGCGCTTGCTCGAAATCGAGGTCTCCATACATCGCTCTCTTCGTAATCTCCTCTACTTTGCTTACAACACCTGCGGCCCTGGCGAGCTCATCGATGGTCTCAGCGTCTATAAGGGTACTATCCATATCAAAAACAATAAGTTTGTTTTCAGTAGAATTATGTATAGGACAGTTCACTCAATCAAAACCTGGACCTGAATAGCTATATATATAGCGGGACAATTCCCGAAAAAGGGCATGCCGCACGAAATACCGTTTTCAGGGTACCCCCGCAGCTTGATAGAATATATGTGCCCTGACATTAAAAGCCCACCAACGGATAAAGTTCTTCAAATTATAATGCGGGTTTCGCGAAAACAAAACCACAAAACAACAGCATTGATGTCAACGTTTTTGAGTGAAATAAATCACATCCCTTTTAAGCTTTTCGGAGGAGCAACAAAAGGTACCGAATAATGATTATAAATAGGACAGATATATATAAAATAAGATGGATACGAAAGGGAGATTGCCAAAAGGATTATAAACCCTTTAGGAATTCCACTATTGAAGAAAAAGGTCAACACAGGATTTTGAGAAAAATGGTCAACATAGGCTTTATAAAAATGGGCAACCTGGGAATGAGCCAGGTTATCAATCTGATCCAGGATGAAATTGCAGCGCGAGAAGGAATTACTGTAAGGGTATGTGGTACTGGTGCCAAAATGGGCCCAGCTGATGCCGCGGACACTGAAAGCTTCAAGCAGTGGAATGCTGACTTCGTGGTAATTATCAGTCCGAATGCAGCAGCTCCAGGCCCTACCGCAGCCCGTGAACTCTGGAAAGATGTACCCTGTATCGTAGTTTCAGACGGTCCTACAAAAAAGGAAGCCCGTGAGGCTTTTGAGCAGGACGGTTTCGGATACATTATCCTTCCGGTAGACCCCCTTATCGGAGCAAAGAGAGAGTTCCTCGACCCCGTTGAGATGGCATCCTTCAATTCCGATGCTATGAAAGTCCTTTCCGTCTGTGGTGTTGTAAGACTTATCCAGGAAGAGCTCGACAGGGTAACCGAGCAGGTTGCTTCCGGAAAGTCAGGAAAGGAGCTTGAACTCCCGCATATCTTCGCAAAACCTGAGAAATGTGTAGAACACGCAGGATTTGCAAACCCATACGCAAAAGCAAAGGCTCTTGCCGCCCTTCACATGGCTGAGAAAGTTGCACAGGTTAACTTCCCTGCTTGCTTTATGTTAAAGGAAATCGACCAGGTCTGCCTCACAGCCGCAGCCGGGCACGAGATAATGGGAGCTGCAGCGCAACTCGCAACCCAGGCAAGGGAAATCGAAAAATCCAACGACACAGTCTTCAGACAGCCCCACGCAAAGAGTGGTGCCCTGTTGAAGAAGGTCAAATTATACGAAAAACCACAGTAAATACCGGAAAACTTTTCCCGGTTTTAAAACTCAGACCCTGTATTTCATTCAGGACTGGAGGAATTGGAAAAATGTCCCTCTCAAACCTTGAAAAAGAGGTGGGGGACAAAATCCTCCAATAAAAATCAATTCGCTTTAAAAAAACAACTCGTTTTAAAAAGCAATTCGTTTTAAAAAGCAATTCGTTTTAAAAAGCAATTCGTTTTAAAAAGCAATTTGTTATTTCCTTTTCTTTATTAGAATGCTGCTTGTAACCTGCTTTGGCTTCATTTTTTTGCATCCTCGACTTCTTCCAGCACGGAAGTATATTCCTGAAAGACAGATGGAAGATCAATTGTAGCCAGAAGGTCCACAATCCCGAGAGCCGCGACAACCTTACCGTCCTTTGAACGGATGGGAACAACTACCACATGTTTTCCACGGTACATGCCTTCTGCGGGAACTTCATGGGCAATTTTGTTAGTCTTTAACACCTCTTCAAGCACAGGTCCTGTATAGTCCCTGTCAAGGATTTTTCCCTTTTCCAGGCGAAGCCCTTTTCGTTTGAGGCTTCTAATAGTGGTAGGGAGTCCCATTAGTGAATGAACTGCGACTGCTATTGGCTCAAGGTCTTCAGGCCCTGAATCTTCTGAGATAGATAGGGAAATAATGTTTTCACCCCCAAAGGTATTTGGAAACCGGTACAGGCAAAAAACAGGAATTTCAGAAATTAAAAATTGGATCCCATTTTTCGACCATATTTAGAATATATTTTTCCAAAGAATATATAATCACTCCTCATTCTCAAGCGCTTTTATGAGCGCCTGCTTGTGCAGTTCTGCAGACTCGTGAATACCTCCCATTTCGCCCCTGACCGCCCGGCAGGGATATTGCTGGACCAGCAGCCCGGCTTTCGGGGGGGCATCTTTTACTGGCACTCCAATAATTTCCTTTGCCATATGCCAGGTACTTCCACAGGGGGCACCTTTTATGACCTCAACTTTAGCTATTTTTCCGTTCTCGGTCTTGACTTTCAAAACGGGAGACCCGAAAATATCAGCAAACGGACGATTGAAGGAGGTGGGTTCGAGGGTGCAGCAAATTTCATCCACCTCGATGTCCATTCCGGAAGCTTCTGATATTTTTTTAAGTTCAGGAACCGATGCTCTGGAAGGCCCTCCAGGGATAATCAAAGAGCGCACCCCGGCTTCTGCGGCAAGTTTTGCAATTGCCGAGGTAAGGTCAGGATGCAGGGAATAAGTAACTACAATCTCGGCAGAAAAGACACGCAGGTCGAAATTCAGTCTTTCCAGAAACTCATCAGGTTCCTCAATGAATATGGGCACGAACTCGGGCAGGTCGGCAGTTACAACTGAAAAATCACTGTGTTCCTTTACAATTTCAATAAGGCGGTGTCCGTACTTGCCCCGTGTGATAACTCCTATTACAGTCATTAATTTAAGTTATTTTTAATGTTTGCATAAATAGATACTCATTTTATCTGGAACTGCTGACCTGACCTATCAGCTATGTGTGACTCTCTATAGAGTATAAATACAGATAGTGCGTTTGAATGAAAACCTGTAAAGAAAGAAAATTAAAAAGGCGGTCCTTATGAGAGGTAAACTGATCACACTTGAGGGTATTGATGGTTCAGGCAAAAGTACGGTTGCAAAAAAACTTCAGAAAAACCATGAAATTCGTGCTTTTGAGCCGATCTTTACCAGAGAGCCGACAAGAGATACCCTTACTGGAAATGCTGTTGAAAAAGCAATCCAGTCGGATACCGACCAGCTTGCCGAACTATTCCTTTTTACAGCTGACCATGCTGAACATCTGGCAAAGCTTGTAAAGCCTGCACTTGAGAACGGGAAAACCGTGATTTCGGACCGTTATTCCGACAGCCGCTATGCTTACCAGGGAATAACTCTTAAAAACCGTATCGAGAACCCGCTTGAATGGGTAAGGAGCCTGCACAAAGGCTGGACCATTGTTCCGGACCTTACTTTTCTTTTTGATATTGAACCTGAAATCGCAGTTGAGCGCTGCGGGAAGCGGGGAGAACAAACCAAATTCGAAAAGATAGAATTTTTACATGGAGTCAGAGAAAATTTCCTCAGGCTTGCCTCAGAAGAGCCGGAGCGGTTTATAGTAGTTGATGCGTCCTGCTCTCCAGAAAATGTGGAAAAAACAGTTGTCCAAAAAATTCTTGAGTTTGTTCAAAGGGATTGAATTGGATATTGCCCGGGCATGAAGATTAAATCTTAAATTAAAATCAAAGAGTCAGGCAGGAGATTAACCCGAAGATTGATCCCGGCGAGTAAATTCGAAAATTAAACCTCGGATATAAATATAAAAATCAAAGTTGCGCTGGCGCACCCCGCAGCAGGCTAGCGGGGTATTCGACTGAAATAAAAAAAGAAAAGAAAATGAAAGCCCGGTTAGAGCTTGTTGTCATCCGCAAATTTGATCAGGGCTTCCGCCAGCATCCGGACGTGCGAAGGGTTGAGATTGAAGCGGGACTTTTTCACGCCTCCACGTTCTTTTGCGAGCTCTACATATTCCTTTTCAAAACGGTCGCTGTGCGCCAGAGAGATGGTCATGTACCAGCCGCCCCCCATCTTGATCTCCGTGTACCCGTCTCCACTGTTTTCTCCTGCTCGCTCCTCTACTGGCTCTTCAATGCTCTCTTCAGTTACCTTTCTTGTTGCCATGCTGTAACCTCGTAAACTCTTTGTTTTGATGATGAAATCTGATGATCTGGATATAAATCTGCTAATTGGTTTATAAAGATACTCAATGCCTTATATACCAGAGGCATAAGGCAGGACATAAATCCTTCCCGAGAATTCATTAATTGCCTTTCTTAATTATTTCAAGTCCCAGGTCCATCACTTCCGGAGGGACCGAACCTGAGTGGATTGCAGTTGCTACCAGAGCGCCCCTTACGCCGATCCTCTCCAGAGCAAAAAGGTCGTCCATGCCCTTGACCCCGCCCGCAAGCAGCACACTGTGCTCAGAGGCTTCAGCCAGTTTGCGAAGGAATTCAGAATCAAAGCCAGAAGCCGTCCCAACTCTGTCGAGATCGAGGAAGAGAAGGTCTTTTAAGGGGAGTCCGTTAAGCAGCTTTACGATTTCGAAGGGATCTTGAGGGATCTCAGGGTCCTGTTTAAGAAGCTTCCCGTGTTTTATATCAATGCTGACACTTATTTTTCCGGGGTATCGTAAAGCTGCTTCTTTGATCACTGCAAGTGTGCCTGTCTCTGTGCCTATGACTGCAGTTTGGGCGATGGAAAGCGCTTTGTCCACATCTTCAAGAGAAGCGATTCCAAAATCAAGCATTGTCTCTGCTCTAAAACTTACTTCCCGGATAATACTGGCATTAGTCTCGAGGGGACCTTTCCCCTGCAGTACATTAAGATCGGCAATGTAGACTTCGCGAGGGTGCACAGATTCGAGTATATCAACAGGGTCCGAACTGCTGCATATAACACTTGAATCCGAAACCGGGCGGTAATTTTCCCTTACTCCGCCCTTTGCAAGAACAACGTTACGGTTAAATATATCCATCACAAAAATTACTCGGAACATACTTATCACATAGCTGCATCATCCTATAAAAAAATATAAAATAAGATTGATTGTATATAAATAAACAATATATATCATTAGAGATTTAACTTCATTCTTAATTAGAGGCTTTTTATGAAACTGCTTGTAAGTCCAATAAATAAAGAGGAAGCAATCATCGCTTCCAGAGGCGGCGCAGACATTGTAGATGTCAAAAACCCGAAAGAAGGTTCTCTTGGAGCCAATTTCCCCTGGGTGATCAGGGATATTAAAGAGGTTGTAAACGGTAGGCAGCCGATAAGCGCAACAATAGGAGATTTCAACTATAAACCCGGAACTGCTGCCCTTGCTGCCCTGGGAGCAGCAGCATCTGGAGCGGATTATATTAAAGTAGGCCTTTACGATATCCAGACCGAAGCACAGGCCCTTGAACTGCTCACAAAGATTACAAGAGCCGTAAAAGACTATGACCCATCAAAAAAGGTTGTTGCCTCAGGATATTCGGACTATAAACGTATTAATTCGATTTCTCCGATTTTACTCCCCGCTGTTGCCGCAGAGGCCGGAGTAGATGTGGTTATGGTAGATACAGGCATCAAGGACGGGAAATCTACCTTCGAATTCATGGATGAAAAAGAGCTGACAGAGTTTACTGACCTTGCTCATGAACACGGGCTTGAAAATGCAATTGCCGGTTCCCTGAAATTCGAAGACCTTCCGGTACTCGAAAGGATAGGGCCCGACATAATTGGCGTCCGGGGTATGGTCTGCGGCGGAGACCGGAGAACTGCGATCAGGCAGGAACTTGTAGAAAAGCTTGTATCTGAGTGCCAGATCTGAAAAGTTTCGTACATCAGTAAAACGTCGGAACCCTTTGCTGGCCTGCCTTTTAGGCCGGCCGGCCAAAACATAATTATACGCAATCAACTTTTTTAATCTGATGTTTATTCTCGGGCATATAGGCATTACTCTGGGGATCTTCTATTCCCTGAACCGTTTATTTTCGAAAAAGAATATTCCGGTAGACTTTAAATGGATAGCTTTTGGGGCTCTCCTTCCGGACTTTATCGATAAACCCCTTGGCAGGATAATTCTTACTGAGACTATAGGAAGCGGAAGAATCTTTGCCCATACCCTTCTCTTCGGAGTCCTGATAGGGCTGGTTGCAGGTTACACCTTCTACCGAAAGGGCTGGATGATACCCCTTATTGTTGCAGGCGCTTCATTCTGTCACCTGCTTGAGGACCAGATATGGAATTCACCTGAAGTCCTTTTCTGGCCACTTATGGGATGGGAGTTTCCAAAAGATACGCTTTCCGGAGGTTTTATTGAGTACTTCATGAGAATCCTGAGTAATTCATACAATCCGGCGTATTCAGGCGCATTTATCCCGGAAATAATAGGATTGAGCATTATTCTCCTTTTTGCGGGCAGTTATATCAGGACAAAAATAGAAGAAAAAAATACAGCCCTCAAACAATGAAAGAGAAAGCAAAAGAGCAGGACTAATAAAAAATGTAGTATCTGATTAATCGGCTTATAGATTCCAGAATCAGAGGCTGAAATATTTATTATCTCTTCTGCGCCTTACAGAGCTAAAGCCGTCTCACCAGCCACGTAAGAAAAAATCACAGGGTCTTTCTGCGATTTCTAATTTTTATCGATCCTCTATAACTTTTATTTTGGACTTATCTCTTCTTTGTGGTCTGAAAGCTCGCTCTCCCGCATCGAACGTGACAGAATCCATAAATTAGACCTCTTGAACAAAGCTCACTTTTAAAACCCAAAAATTAGTCCTCTTGAGCAAAGCTCACTTTTAAAACCCAAAAATTAGTCCTCTTGAGCAAAGCTCACTTCTAAAACCCAAAAATTAGTCCTCTTGAGCGCAGCGAAAAGGACCGCGTACTCCCGAGACGCAATTCGGGTGGCGCAACTAGGGTGGCGCAACTAGGGTGGCGCTACTAGGGAAAAAGCAGACTCAAGGAGTATGCTTGTAGATTTTTATGTTAAGAGAGTCGTAAATCTTGTACAGAGGCTTATTGTCCTGAGTCTCGGAACTGTTTCCTGCTGAAGAATATCCCAGATTATCAGATCCTGATTTTTCCAGGTTCAGAGCCTCTGAGAAAGTTGTTACTACGAGGTAGAAAGGTCCAAATGTAGTGGAATTATTCAAAGACTTTACATCCGCGGGATGGTTTGCAGGGGCTGACCCGGATATGATAGAAACCTCGGGAAATGCATCATATTGTCCCGGACTGTCGGTAGAATTTCCTGAAAAGGTATAACCCACTTTATCTCCAGAAGACATAACATACGGGTCTGCTGCTTTTGATCCTACTAACCACTGCATTCCTTCCACCTCATTTTGTGTGATAGCTTCCGAGATTCCTCCGGCATATGGGGAACTGAAACAGCTGAAAAACCCTAAAGTCCAGAGAAGACCCAGAACCAGGATTGTAGCGCTAAGGCCGGTTGTATACCCCTTCCTGAGAAGGACAATATAGAGAGAGTACCCCAGAAGCGGGATCTGGGCAAAGATGATGAAACTTAAGTTTGCAAATCTATCTGGCGGGTAAGGGATGAAGGGGTTTAAGAGAAAGCCAAGCTCAAGGAAGAATGCAATTATATACAGGAATAAAAAGCGGGGGTATCTGCGAACAAAGTGGTGGCAAAAGCGTTTGCGATTCTGCCATACGATTACTGTATTAATTACAACAAAAATTAACGGGATGTAGTACTTGCCGTAATAAAGGTTGAAAAGGTGTATGAACTCGAAAATCCCGGGGTCCATGCTTGGAATTGTAGCAAAACCCGCAGCTGCAAGGGAATTGATACGCCAGGCAAGAGCCGGGAGAAAAATATCAAAAAACCCTGAAGCGTACTTTGCGCAGAGCAAGAAGCCGCCCGAAGTAAATGACAGCAGGATAAATAGAGGAACTATTCTTCCTGAAGAGCTTGAAAGGGGATCTCGAGCAAGGCTTTTAAGACTGAGGATTTTTTTAAGGAGCCCTGACTGCATGACTTTACCTGCAAAAGCAAGCAGCAGAGAGAAACATACCAGGTACATGAAGATAAAAGGATGAGCTAACGGGAGCAAAGGTATCATAAAGAGCAAACAAACAACTCCCGCTGTTCTGTTTTTATTGGAGATTGCATTCCAAAGCAAAAGAAGATAGAGAGGAACAAGACAGAAAGTAAGGTAGTAGGGGACCGTTGATACCTGGAAATGCCCGAAGTATGGAATGACCGAGCAGAGAAAAGTTACCGATACCAGCTTTTCCCGGCTCATAAAGCCCCGGTAGAACAGAAACATACCGGCAATAAATATAATAGAAAATAAAACCGGTAAAAAATATGATAGTGCCCGTGCATTCATTCCTGAGGTCAGAGCCAGAGCTGAGACCAGTAGAGGACCTGTAGGGGAGAGATCTGAAAAGGCAGAAAGACCTGAGGAACCGAAAATCCCTGTATTTCCTGCCAGAATCAGGTATGAAAATTCATCTCCCCTGCCTACTGAAGCGTAACCAAGCATATACGGGATTATCAATACAATAATATGAACAAGTAGTAGTGTGAAAACTGCACTAATCTTTCTATATGCAAGAAGCAGAAAGCAGGCAGAAAGGTAACATAAGAGCAGGATCAGGTAAAAATGGAAAGGAAGCTGTTCATAGATATTAACTGCATATCCTTCAGGCTGAATTTCCCTGAGAACAAAGAGGTTGTAAACAAGTAGTAACAGAGAAACCGCTGGAATCAGATTTAAGATTTTATTGTTGAGTTTAGACAATATGTCCCCCGTCCTTCCGGAAAGTTACAGAGTCCAGTTTCCGCACCTTTATATAAGAACTTTCCTGAAACAGCGCCTCTACTCCCATAGAGTCTGCTTTCACAGGCAGCTCGCGGCAGGTAAACTTCCATGCTCAAAATTTCCTTCTATATAAAGATTTCTTTTACTTTGTTCTCCTATTTATGTTTCGTATACCCAATCGCTCAACAAATAATTAATTGTTGTGCCCGAGTCGCAGGTTGATATACTGCCCCTCAAGAGAATTGATGTTTCTCATAAGTAAAAATCCCCAAGAATTAAAGACTTTCGGGCTTTTATAAGAAGAAGCGTAAAAACTCCAGGTCTTTACAGGCTGTCCTACAATTACTACCAATAATAACCGAATTTATTCTTTATCGATTTAAAGGATTTATACCTTATTTTTTACATGTTTTTGCTCTGAAATAGAATTGTCGGACAGCCTCCTTAGCCTGGGGGACATAAGTGGCGGACTGCAAATCCAAAAAGCCAGAGTCCGAAAATTAGATTTTAAGGGACAGGAATTCGGTTTCCTTACGAATCCTGACACCTTTATACTTTCTGGCTATGTACCTTTGTATGATGAAATATTCAGGATTTAGATATATTCAGAGAGCAGAAAACGGCAAACACTGCCTGGCCGTTCTGCTTTGAGCAGAAAGAAGTTCCCTTTCAAACACATGATACTCCGGAATAATCCCTCAAGCACATTACATCAACTTCGCTCAGTTTACTCAGGATATGCCGGACCCTCTGTTCAACAAGCTTCCCTTTTATGCACCAGTAAAAGGGCCTCTTATTCCCAAGAGAGGGAAATCTGGTACAGGAGATATCCAGTGGATGGAAATAGAAAATGGTGTGCCCTCTTTTAAGACTCTGCATAAGCCCGTCCAGAATGAATGATGAACCCAGGAATCGAAGCATAGGGCCGCCTGATGCAGGGAACTTTAATCCATGTTGACAATAAGCCCATGGAAACTCAATAAAGTTCCGGTCACTGCCTGCTTCAAGTTCGCTCTCCTCCGGATAATAGGGGAAGGATGAAACTGTATTAAGGGCTGAATCAGTTTTGTTGTAAAAGGAATTTACTGAAACAGATGAATCATACTTAAATCCCAGCTTTTCGAGGGAATCGACCATCCACCCACTTACCAGAGCGTTTGGTGCCCTGTAGCCTACCAACTTTTCGCCGCTGATTTTTTCGAGCATTTTCTTTGCAACCAGGGTCCTTTGCTCAAACTCCTCCACACTCATTAACTGTTTTTTTGTATCAGGGTCGATTTTACAGGCATGATTCAGCCCGTGGCAGGCTAGCTCGTGCCCCCTATCTACAATTGACTCTACCAATCCAGGGTAGTGTTCAATGGTATCTGCAACTACAAAGAAAGTAGCATTTATGTTGAACTCATCAAGAATATCCAGCACCCTTTTTGTGGGCTCACTCAAGAAATCATACCTGCCGTCCCATGTTTTGAAGAACTCATCTACATTCCTGTAAACCGAAAACGGAGAACTGCAGACAGAAGGAATATGATACCAATCTTCAAGATCTACTGTAACCGAAAGACTACCGTTCATGAAATCCCCTCACTACGAGCTGTATTTGCATATATCGTGAAACTAGACTGGAAGTTTCACTAAGAATGGGAATTTAGCAACTATGCATTCCCCAATGGCTTAGAAAGCCTCCCCACCTAAACGAACACATTAAGAGTATAAAAGATTTTGTGAGATATCATAAGAAAGAAAGGAGCCATGATGCACTGTATTGAAAAAAAATACTGTAACGGCGAAAACAGACTAAATAAATTACACCAAGCAGATAAGAATTAATAGTACATGTTTCGCTTACATAGTCGGACTGGGCACTTGTTGAGATGTTAGGGTGTTAAGTAAAGTAAGATAATTCATCGATTCAATTATTTGCCTCGAAAAAAGAAGTACGGATTTCCAAGAAATAAAATAGATTGAAGTCTTTTTTCGGGAGGTGTTTTTTAGAGAGATTTTCCATAGGCAGAGCTATGATAAAACTATATTAAGTACTGGATATAAAGAGGCTGGCGGCAAGAAAGCTGGTTTTATGGAAAAAGTGTTCGGAAGAAAATTTTCTGCTCCCGGTCTGAGAGCAGGAATAGGAATAATTCCATGAAGCTGAGACTTATTTAAACTAATTCTGTAAAGTGAAAATTAGATAAATTGCCCGGTATAGACTTTTCAGGTTTCGATCCCGTCGAACAATACGGCGCAAAAATTTCAGATCAAACCTAATGGTATTGGGCTTCAAAAGGGTTTTTCGGGATGATACCTGAAAGTGTAGAACTCAGAACTGTTATTGGGACCACGAAAACCGAAAGCGACCTTTGAGTTGTAAACCAATTGAAAAAACGAAATTACGATTAAAATTTCCAGATTACTGAATAGAAAACAGCCTCTTTTAGAAAAAGGAAGGCTCTAGAAAGAATGCCTCCTAGACTCCTGAATATTAGTTATGTTGCCGTAGAGAGAAAAAGTATTATTGTGCGAATCGCACATTCTGTGATGGATTCTGCGGTTGACGAACATTCCAGAAAAAAGCATCACTACTTTTAGCAGATGCCCTCACAATTTTGAAAAGGGATTTTCAGTTACAGGAACTGATAACGTCAGCATCAATATAATCTTGATGTGGGATCTTTAGAAATATGGTTGAGAAGAGCAGTAGAAAGGTCAGTTTGCTAAGAGATACAGACTTAATTAGAAAAACATAATAAGAAATATATAATAGATAAGGAGAGAAAATGGATGCACTTTTAGAATTAGTTTTATCTCAGCATCCCTAATTCTATTTAAAGAGATATTGAAGAGGTTCTCAGAAAAAGGTTTTTACTGCACGCAGTGACAATGAGTACAGTATAAAGAACACTTTGATAAAGCAAAAATAATTCATAATGTAAGAATCTCCGTGTATGAGACCGGCAGGAAACAGGCGTTTCATAAATCCAACCCGGATGAGAATTAATGGTGTTAGAATCACATCTTATTTTGACAGAGGAAAAAAGTGAAAAAACTGTAATAATTTAGCCCAACCCCTGCTGTCGAATAATTCAGTAGAAAAAATAACGGTATAAATTTTAGATAAATAGATTCCACAGGCTGTAAAAAGAACTCGACGCACATCTCAAAATTTCATATATGTAGAAAAACAGGAAGAGCAAACTGCCAAACCCCGAAATAACAACGTACCAGTCCTGAAAATTCACGCAACCTTTTTTCTAAAAAACTGCTTTTTTCGGCCTTAAGGTGCGTACAAGAATATAAAGTGTCCCGTGGACTGTATAAAAATATTTAAAGAAGTAACGGAAAGGTTTTATAGTAGAACCACATAAACTTCAAAGTCAACTCAACATTACATAAGTAAACAAAAGTTTCGCAGATGAGTTGACCGGGCTAAAAGCTATGGTTGATAAGAACAGGAAATATTGTCCTGAAAGGAGAAATATCCTGTCGTTATAACAAATTTTGAATAAAAATCCAGAACCAGAGCTTCTCATGTCCGGCCACCCCCGAAAAAATAGCCACTCATAACAGTGAAAATGAAGAGTGGAAAATCCTCTGCACCGTGTCCGCCCCACAAAAACGCAGAGAACCGAATTGAAAAGGTTCAAAAATATTACGAAGACGTAATTAGAATTTTTGAATTACCGCATAGACCCGACATAATTAGATATTTGAGATAAACTCGGTCTAATTAGATAGTTCGGAAAAACATTACGAATACGTAATATGGAATTTTGAGAAATATCTGGGAAAGAGTATACGATTATCCTGGATTTTTTGAGTTTGCTCAAATTCTAAATCCAATCAGAGGCGATACGATGCTAAAAATGAATTTAGGAACCCTATTCCTGACAATATGTCTTATTTTAACAACCGTATCAACTGTTGGAGAAAGGTAAAACTGTATAATAGTTTTTTGAGTTTACTCAAATTCCAAATCCAACCCAAAGGTGATACGATGCTAGAGATGGAGCAGGAAACCCTATTCCTGACAACATATCTTAGTTTAACGGCCGTATGTGCTTTGGGAAAAAATATACTATGACCCTACAAATTTTTTGATATTGCTCGAATTCCAAATCCAACCCAAGGTGATACGATGCTAAAAAGACAGATAGGAACCCTATTCCTAGTAACATGCCTTATTTTAACAACCGTACCCGCTGCGTTAGGCGCACAGAATACAATAACTGTAAATGCAACATCTGGATCAGATGCCCAGACTGCAATTAATAATGCAATAAATTCTGTAGCATCAGGAGCAACATCAAGTAACCCGGGATATGTTCTCCTTAGTGCTGGCACTTATAAGATAAGTGCACCTATAATTTTGAAATCTAATGTAGTACTAAAAGGCGCGGGCGACAGTACAATAATCTTTGCTACTGGCTCAGTTTGTAACTCCGCGGGATCACCTGCGTATGTATACGGATCAGGTGTTTCTAACGTTGAAGTGTCTAATCTTCAATTCCAAAGTACGGCAACCGGACCTGGTGATGGAGGTCATGGAGACTACCGTAACTGCATAAAATTTACCTCTGTAACTAACAGTAAAGTACATGACATTTTATTCAATCGCTATCTGTATGGTGATGGTGTCAGAATCGGTAAAAGTTCTGGAATAGAGGTATATAATTGCAGAATAACGTCCTCAGGACACGATGGTGTGTCATTTTTGTCCGGTACTAAGGATTCCAGAATGTATAACTGTTACGTTGAGGTTCAGACCAACACAGGTGTCAGGGTAGACAACTGTGCAAATATTGAAGTGGACCATAATACCTTCACAGGTAGTGCAGGGTCCGGATGGTGCTGCGTTGAGCTGGAAAATACACTGACAAATGTGGATGTCCATCACAACATTATGCATGATTACAAAGGATCAAGCAGCAGTGCAGGCATTGGAAATTGGAATGCAAAAGGGTCTATTAGCGTTCGTGATAACGTTATGTGGAATGTGTCTCCTTACGTTGAGGTAGGCTCAGGCACAAACATATTAGGACCATCTGATCGCAGTGTTGAGAATTGGGTAGCAAAAGGGTATGGATATGGCTCTATTGGCAGTGCTTCAAATGCCCAGAATACAACAACTGAAAATCCAACATCTGGAACAGATGCCCAGACAACAGTTAATGAAACTGCTGTAACAGAGGCAAAAGAAACCGAAGTTGCAACGACCAGCAATCAGACAACCGGTAACGAAACTTCTGTAGCGACACCAGTTGACGAACCTCCTGTAACAGAGACCGCTCCTGAGCAGGTAGTTGGAACTGATAATACATCATTGACAGAAGAGAATGCAACAAGCATTGTTATAGACAACCGCCTCAGAGAAGTTTCCCCTGATACAGTTTTCCAGGACAAGACCTATATTGACATCGGAGGCAGGCCCGGAATAGGAAGGTACAGAGATCTGCTCCTGTTTGACCTGAGTGACTACAACGATGCTGAAAATATTAGCAATGCAACCCTTTCCCTCTACTGGTATTATCCTGACGGACGGGAAAGACCAGAAGATGCGGTTGTAGAGATATACAGACCCGCTGCAACCTGGAATCCTGAAAATGTGACCTGGAACAGCAGGGATAATGGTGTGCTCTGGACACAGCCCGGAGGAGACTGGTTAGACATGAATAATGTCTCTCAGGGAGATGCACCGTACGCTACGATAACCCTGAACGGAACCGATATACCGGACAACAGGTACTATGAGCTGAACGTAACTGATCTCGTAAAAGAGTACGTCAGCGGCGAGTACGAAAACACAGGGTTCCTGATTAAAACCCGTACCGAAAATGCGGATTACGTAGCATTCTACAGCAGCGAAATCGAAGATGAAAACCAGCGTCCAATGCTGAATATAGAAGAGAAAGCTGTAGCTTAACAGCCCTAACTTCAGGAAGAGACCTCTGAAAGGCGGGGAAGTGCGGAGATGACAAAAAGACCTCCGTAACCCAGACCTTTGAGTTCTTCCAACTTATTTTAGTCATAAGGGAGAATTTTCAGGCTAAAAACTGCGGAAAGTTTTTCCTTTGATCTTCTTTTCATATGAATTTCATTGAGATCTGATGGAATGTCTGCAGGTTAGAAAAAAATGAGTAGACAATTTCATACAGAAGTAGGAATAAAGTTTTATCGAACATATTTAACTCCCCTCAGAGCAAATATATAATTTAATAGTACATATATTTCAAAAAGTACTCGTGTGTTGCTGTTAAAAATTTAAATCAGCTCACTGTACATAAATTTTGTTTCAAATCGGATTATATAAATAGAGCTATTCTGATTCATAAGACGTTGTCTATTCAATACATACCCCCCAACAATGTGAATAACTTTAAGCACATAAGCTTTTTGTACACTGCCGCAATCAATGATTAGTATCTTTATGTTAGAGCTCATATGGATTCGAGAAAAGCCGATAGCGTGCAAAGAATTATTTTTAACTGTTGTGAAGATTAAACCCGTGAGATCACTGATGACATCAGGTTTTTTAAAAAACTCCAGTGACAGTACCTTCCAGCGATAAATTTTATTCAAGTTTGGAGGAATTATATCTCAGGGTGCAGGGATAAAAAATGAACGGAAAAGATCTTATAAACAGATGGGGAAACAGAAAAAAAACGGGTTTTTACATTGCAGTCTTCATGTTCTTGATTGTAATGGTAACAACCGCCCTTTCGATCACGCCATCAGGCATGACAGTTTATGTGGCTGGAGACGGGAGTGGGACCTTTAACTGTAATGGGACTGACGACCAGGTAGAGATCAATCAAGCCCTCGCATACGTCGCAGAACACCCGGAGTTTACAACCGTTCATTTGAAAGGCCCTAACACATACGTTATCTCAGACAGTATCCTTGTCGGGAACAATACCGTTCTGGAAGGGGCCCCCACGGCTGTGATAAAACTTAAAGACAAAGCAAACTGGCCAGTTGCCAAGCCCCTGATTACGCAGAGAGATAGCTCGGGAAACCAGGATATTACTATAAAGGGTTTTGAGATAAACGGAAATCACGACGCCAATACAGATAAAAAGAAAGGCGCTGGATACTACAATCTTATCCATTTCATGAACTCAACAAACATTCAGGTTCATGATATGTATATGCATGACAGTCATGGAGATGGATTGAAAGTTGAAAACAGTTCCAATATTCAGTTTTACAACAATAAAATATATAAGCTCGGTCACGACGGTCTTTACGGGATCCAGTCTCAATATCTGGAAGCCTGGAATAATACGATAACCTGCAGGACTAACAGCGGGCTTAGAGTATGGGACTCGAATCATGTAAAATTCCATGACAATACTATTGATTCCTTTTATCACTGGAGCGCAGGTGGTCCGGGTATTCAGATCCAGAAATCTGCAGCCGTCATGGATGATATAGAAGTATATAACAATACCATCCACAACACTTACGGACCTGGCATCTGGCTGTTGGGCTATGGTAGCTACCCTCTGAAAGAAGCGCAGAATGTCCATATTCATCACAATACATTCTACAGCACAGGCACGAACCCAAGTATTGATTGGGTAGGAGGTATTGTAACCAGCGGGTTTAACAATACCCTTATTGAGAATAACGTGTTTGATGGCACATATCATGCTGCTATCGTCCTGATGTACCCTACAGACCGCACCATAGACATCTCACCTAAAGGTAAGGGATACACGACCATTGTCCGTAATAACATAATTACAAATACGGAACGTCGCAAGAGCGAGTCAAGCGGAACAGGATTTGGTGTTGTCAATTACCTCCCCGAAACCCATATCCTTGTACTGGAAAACAACTGCTTTTACAATAATGTTGCAGGAGACTATAGAAACGCAACATCAACAAGTGATATTTATGTAAACCCTCTTTTCACAAATCAGAAAGGAAATGATTACCATCTTAGATCGACAGGCGGCAGATGGGATGGGAAAACATGGATAAAGGATATTGAAAGTTCTCCGTGCATTGATGCAGGTTATTCCTCCTCTGACTACTCAAATGAGCCCGAAAACAATGGAAAACGGATCAATATAGGAAGATACGGAAACACTGAAGAAGCATCAAAGTCAGGGATAATGCCCGGATATGTGGCCTGGTGGCATCAGATATTTTCGCCTGAATGGAGGATGTTCAGGATGTTCCTGAAGACCTTCCTTCTATTCTGCTTTAAAATTCAGATTTAATGCTTTCTCAGGTGTGTCCCTAATTAAAAAATATTAATTTTTCCAGCCCCTGGATGAAGATTTTAACTTAAACTTTCAGGGGTTTGCTTTTAACTTTTAGAGTCAAATCTGCCCCGGGTCCATGTAAGCCTAACGTGAATGCTTATAAATCTAGATCTTTATCACACCTGACGATTGAATCCTGGCCAGTCACACCAGAAAAGGTAAAAACGAAAATAAAGTGCTCTGGAACTTTAACTTTCTGCGGTGAAGATATAAGACAAGGTTCAGAACAGGCCCTTCTACTAACCTCAAAGATTCACGACTTCCAGATATTATATCCCAATAATTATGAAGAGACTGGGAGATGCCTCATTTAACAATCAAGCTCTATGGAAATCAGGCTATGAAAAGGATTCAAATCTTTCCTGTAAAGTTTTTTGCAGATATCAACAGATAACTTTTTTTAAGTTTAGAGAGTTATAGTTAGTGTATTGGGGGTACAAAATGAACGAAACTCATTGGATATATAGACAGGGAGAAAAAAAGAAAAAAGGGATCCTGATCTTACTTCTTATTACTCTGGTCGCAAGTGTAACTATTGCCCTCTCAACCGCTCCTTCCGAAATGACGGTTTATGTAAATACCGACGGGAGTGGAGATTTCAACTGCGATGGAATCGATGACCAGATAGAGATCAATAAAGCTCTCGCATACGTTGCAGAACATCCAGAGCTTACGACCGTTCATTTGAAAGGCCCTAACACATACGTTATCTCGAGTAGTATTTTCATTGGAAGCAATTCCATCCTGGAAGGGGATTCTACAGCTGTGATAAAACTTGAAGATAAAGCAGACTGGCCATTGGATAAGCCCCTGATTACCCAGATCGATAGCTCGGGAAACCAGAATATTACTATAAGAGGTTTTGAAATTGACGGGAATCATGACGGAAATAAAGAAAAAGGCAGAGGAAAAGGGTACTATAACCTGATACATTTCCTCAATTGTAAAAATATTCAGGTTTATGACATGTATATGCACGACAGCCACGGTGATGGGCTGAAAGTGGTGAAAGGTGCCAATATTCAGTTTTATAATAACACAATATACAAGCTAGGACATGACGCTCTTTACGTAATCTATTCTTCAAATGTGGAAGCATGGAACAACAAAATAACATGCAGAACAAACAGCGGACTCAGAATATATAATGGAAATCAGGTTAAATTCTATAACAATATAATTAATTCCGAAGGGGAGGGGGGAGCTGGAATTGAAATCCAGAAGGCAGGTTCTTCAACAGTAATGAATGATATCGAAATCTACAACAACCTGCTTTATGAGACAAATACCGCAGGAATCTGGATTACAGGGTATGGGTCAGCATATTCGAAAGACTCTGCTAAAAACATATACATTCACAATAATAAATTTTACAAAACTGGTATTAATCCCGGTGCTGACTGGGCAGGAGGTATCGTCCTCAACGGTTTTTATGATACCCTGATAGAAAACAACTTATTCGATGGATGCTACGGGGCGGCAATTGCCCATAAAGAGGTAGATGAAGAGTTTACATCCACGGGTACAGGTTATACAACCATTGCGCGGAACAATATAATAATAAATACAAAATCAAGCCCTGCAGCCGGAGAAGGTTACGCATTTTATAATAAGTTGGAAAATACCCACTCATTCGCCCTTCAAAAAAACTGTCTATCAAATAACGCAGGCGGGGACTATATGTATACCAGCTCTACATCGGACGTACAAGCCGACCCTGCACTTATAGAACAGCTGGAAAAAAATGGGTCTTCAGTGCAAAACCTGCCCTGTGCAGACGCTATGAAAGTAGGACCACAGGAAATGCCTTATGAGATAGATGAGAATGGCATCGATATGGGACAGGAAGAAGGTCTTGGATCAGATATTAAAAGGGCGATCTCAAAAATGGTACGGTTTGTGAAAAATATCTTTTTGGGGTTCACTTCGGGAGAATCAGAGGACGAAAACATAAAAATCGCCTTACCTTCGGTTGTCTCAGACAACAGGCTGAAAGAAGAGTCTCCTAACACGACATTTAGGGAAACCGAATATATGGATGTGGGTGAAAGAGCAGAGGGCGGAAAATACAGGGATGTCATACTGTTTGAATTGAACCAGCTGGGTCAAACGGATAGTATTGAAAAGGCAACCCTTTCTTTGTTCTGGTATTACCCTGACGAAGCCAGACCGGAAGATACTATTCTGGAAGTATACAGGCCGGAAAAATGGTGTGAGGAACATGTTACCTGGGAAGTAAGAGAAACAGGAACTCTCTGGCAGAATCCAGGGGGTGATTGGTACGATAAAAAAGGTGTATCTCAAGGCAGCACCCCATATGCGACAATAACTATTAAGGGCAGTACCCTTCCAGACGACAGGTATTACGAGCTTGATGTAACAGAGCTTGTGCAGGAATATACCAGCGGGAAGTATGAAAATACTGGTTTCCTTATAAAAGCCAGAGTGGAAGATAATAACTATATTGCTTTATACAGTTCAGAGTGGCAAAACAAAGCTCAGAGACCTAAACTTACTATAGAGTATACAGGCGAATAATACAATCTGAGATTAAGCAAAGGTTAGAGTATATAAAGCACAGGCAATATTTAGATATAAATGAAGAGCCGTTATAACCTTCGATGCTTCTCTTCGGACATCTGGGAATAACACTGGGGGCATTTATCGGCCTTCGGCGACTTATTCCTCGCTTAAAATCCGTAATAGATTTAAGGTATCTTGCTATTGGAGCCCTTTTACCTGACCTGATAGATAAACCAATAGGAAAAGTAATATTCGCATCGACCTTTGCAAACGGGCGTATGATAGGTCATACCCTGTTGTTCAGCTGCCTTCTTGTTCTTGCCGGTATCTACCTGTATCAAAAAAGAAGAGATACCAGAATATGTACCCTAGCTTTGGGTTCTTTTTTCCATATCCTCGAAGACCAGATGTGGGGGCGGCCTCAAACTTTTTTATGGCCTCTGCTTGGATGGAGTTTCCCGAGAGATTCTATTGATTACACAGGCTTTGAATACTTAATAAAAATGCTAGAGGGCTCATTCAAACCTGAATTTTCCCAGACTTACATTGCAGAAATTATGGGAATAGGAATAATTGTTATTTTTACTGGAATCTGGATAAAAAAAAGACTGAATCAAAATAGCTCTGACTAGAAAATCCTGATTAAAAAAGAATCAGATTAAAGAGCCCGAATTAAACAAGCGGGCTCTTATTGTTTTTGCAAGAAAAAATACATTAAAAGAAAAAGCCCGGAAGGAAAACTTCCGGACCTCAACGAGCAAGTCCTACCCTTTCATTCCTTCTCTTTTCAACCTGCATATCAAAGAGCATTCCGAACAGAAGCATCTGAAGTCCAGTACCCAGTACGAGGAAACCAAGCAGTGGGTAATAGGACGGTAGCGGGTTTTGAAGCAATATCTGCAAAAGTCCCCAGATACCAAAGAGGACACTCGCAGGTAGGGCAAGCATCCCAAGGAAGTAAAACAGAACCAGAGGATGGAAATCCAGAACCGTATATTTGATCCTTAGCCTCCAGAGAAAGCCCCTGAAAAGCATAGGCGAAATCTTACGGATATACTTACTGTACTTAATGGATGACTTCTCTCTGCCATAACGGGCAGGGATTACTACATCCATGACCCTCATTCCAAAGGCGTTAAGCTTGATAAGCAAGTCATTACAGTAGCCGTAGTAAGGATAAACCGAATCCAGATCGATAACCTCAAGGGCCTGCCTGGAAATGGCTGTATACCCGTTCTGCGGATCCATGATATGCCAGTATCCACTCCCTATTTTAGTAAGGAAACTCAGCAGAAGGTTTCCAAAAGACCTCCACCTGCTCATCCCGGTCATAAAATTGTCGGAGAGAAGCCGGTTACCCTTTGTATAGTCAGCCCATCCCTCGATAATCGGAAAGATCAATCTCGGAAGCTGGGTAGGGTCCATCTGGTTATCCCCGGCCATAACTGCTACAATATCCATTTCATCTTTTAGAGCAAGCTTGTACCCGTTAATTATCCCTGCCCCGACGCCTTTGTTTACTTCGTGGCGCAGATAAACGATTCTCGGATCTCCGAACTTTTTTACAATTTCTCCAGTCCGATCAGTACTACAGTCATCGATAACATAGATCCGATCCACATACTCTGGAATCCCTCTCAGGGTTTCGCCGATAAGCAGTTCTTCATTATAGGCAGGTACTACAACTCCTATACGGGTGCTCTCAAGCTTCCGAAATGCAGGATCAACGTCAAAGCTCAGGTAGTTAACCTTAAGTTTTTCAGTTTTGGCAGCAGAAAGCAGGGATTTCAAAGACATATGCTCTTTGCCTGAGCTAATATTCTGAAGCGATCTTGAGGTTAAGGCAAGAAAGCCTATTTTTTCTTTGAAGGTGCTTTTCCCGTTCAGAAGCATGACTGTCTCCTGTTCGCAGGAAACCCGGCAGGGCCAGGAACCTACCGACAGGTCAAATCCCTGCCTGAGCGGCTCGAGAACATGAGACAGCAGATCTATATCCTGCATGCAATCAGGATAGATAAGAACCACAAGCTCTGAATCAAGGGATGCCCTGTAAAGGACTTTGAGCAATGCTTCCTCTCCTCCGGCCAGGGGGACGACTCTTGCCCCTCCCAGAGCTGCCACTTCCATAGTTCGGTCAGTAGAACCTTTGTCAAGCACAAGTACGCGGTCTGCATAACTCGCCGCAAGCAGTACCTTGCTTCCTATGGAGGCCTCCTCGTTTTGAGCTGGAATCAAGACCGTAAACTCATGCCTTAGAGGCCTATCGGAAAGTTGAGATGGCGATGAAACTATACTGATGGGATCGGAAATTAGAGAATTAAAACAAAGTGTAAGGGCTGAATACAAACCCTCTCCACCCCCTATGAATATAGATTATACTATAACCCCCTGTATGTGTATAAATGCAAAAATATTAAAGGCTATCATTTAAAAGATATTTGGAGAAAAATATATATAAAGTTAACATGTGACTGAAAATAATCTGTTAAAATATTAATAACTTACAAGGATGCTTCCTTTATTGAATAGAGAGTTATGGTATATAGCCCAAGGTTGGAAGATCCTACTAACATAAAATACAGTATTTCATCACAAAAAACACGTTTTAGCGGCATAATGGGTCCGAAAAATGAAAAATAGAAAAAAATTAAAAAACACAAGATAGAACTTTGGATTTTAGGAAGAAAACAGAATCATGAAGCCCATTCATACACCATAAAACATATGAGTGTGTAGAATATGGGTTATAGTTTACGCTCCTACAGCAAATGGAAAAGCCGTTCTATTATGCAAAAATGTACATGTGCTACTCCAGAGTTAATTATTATGAAGGCATCGCAACCGAGAAAAAAATTATAGATAAATTAGTTAAAATTCAGGTAGTAAACCTTAGTTGTATGCCCTGACCCAGTTACATGTCATAGTATGACTCTCGGGGACCGGGGCAGGGAAGAACTTAACCGATCTGCGCGAGCGGGCAAGAGAAAAAAACACCATAAAAGGCATAGTACATTGCGAAAAATGATATGGCTATTGCGGGAAGAAAAAGGGGGAGATAAACACCGGAAAAATCCCTGGACTTCAGGCAGTAGCCGTTACGGAAAATAATACATCCACAGGGAGCTTATTTAACCCTCAGGTGAATAGGGAAAGGAGCGACCTGCGGGAACATAGAGTTAAGTGGTATAAAAAACGCCCCTGTATATCCATGCCCTGAGAGCGCATAAAGTAATTAGGGGGTTCTTTATTTCAGAGGGATCCAAGCAAAATATGAAAAGTACCAATAGGATTTAAAAAATAAGGCAGATGAGTTCAATATATGCACGTAGCCAGAGTATACTGATGAAAAATATTAGTCTAAGGCTAAAACTTATATTCTAAGAATATTTATTAATTTAAAGGGAGACGGCATAATGGTGAAAGCATATACCGTCAATTGGGGAAAAAGAGTTTGAGATTTAACTTAACTGTATTCTGGAAGGCTTCCATACAATGAAAGGAACATGGAAAAACCGAATTGAAGCCGATCTGAAAAAGCAGTAAGAACTCAAGGTCTTTCTTTGCACGAATTGATCTTATTTACTGAATAGTTTACTGATAGTATACTACCTGTGTAAATTACCCTGCTTTTTTTGCAGGAGATCAGACAAATCGAGACAAAAGCGCCTGATAAAGTTATTGTGGGGGGTAAAAGAATTGATACGCGTAGGAGTGGTTGGAACCGGTTACATGGGGGAGAACCATGTCAGGATCTATAGTGAAATGGAAGACGTTAAACTGATAGGGATTTCCGATCCCAATACTTCAAGGGTAAAAGAGCTTGCAGCAAGATATAATACACTGCCTTTTGCAGACCATAAAAAAATGTTTGAGAAAAAAAAGCTTGACGCAATAAGTATCGCAGCTCCTACTACCCTTCATTGCCCCATAGTGCTTGATGCACTTGAAGCCGGGGCAGACGTGCTTGTAGAAAAGCCTATTGCAGACAGTGTGGAAAATGCAGCTGCAATGATAGAATCTGCTGAAGAGATGGACAGGCACCTGATGGTAGGACACATAGAAAGGTTTAATCCTGCGGTCCTGAAATTAAAAGAAATCGTTGACTCAGGGGCTCTGGGAAAAATCGTCTCTGTTTCAACCAGAAGAGTCGGGCCTTACAATCCCAGGATAAGGGATGTGGGGGTAATCCTGGATATTGGAGTACATGACATAGATATAATCTCCTGTATCTACGGAATGAAGATAAACCAGGTATATGCCGTAGCGGGATCAGACATTCATTCCTTTGAAGATCATGCGACAATTCATCTCCGCCTGAACCATGCATACTCAGGGCTTGTGGAGACAAACTGGCTTACCCCCCACAAAATCCGGAAGCTTACGGCTGTTGGTCTGAAGGGTGTTGCATATCTGGACTATCTTGACCAAAGTGTAGAGCTCCACGACGATGGCTGGATCCAGAAAGCCAGGGTAGAAAAAGCCGAACCTCTGCAAAAGGAACTCTCCCATTTTATCTGCTGTGCAAAGGATGGAACCTGCCCGATGCCCTCGGGAGAAGAAGGAAAACATGCTCTGGAAGTGGCACTGGCCGCAATCCAGTCATACAGGGAAGAAAAAATGATTGAGATATGAAGCTGCAGCCGGGTGAAGTAATCGATCTGAATTTACTCATGAAACTGACTCTTTAAAAGGAGTAGGAGTGGCCCCAGGGGCTCAGATCTGTAACTGGTTAAAAAAAGAATAAGGCATTAAGGACAATGCTGGGATTTAAAAAGAAGTAAAAGAGACCTCAATTAAAAAGAAAGAGAATTAGTTTAGAAGAGAATGGAGAAAAACAGCTATCAAGGCTTAAAGGAAAGGTTAAAAGAAATTGCAGTCCGATAAAAAGGATAGTTTGGATTTTTGAACTATCCCCAGGCTAAAACCCTGGGGTTTTACGCTTCTTCTTATAAAAGAAAAATGCTTCATCGGGAAACTATATAATCCTAAAGAAAGTTGTTATGTTGAGGGTTGTATGGAAACTATAAAAAGGTATAAAGAGAGATTTACAGGAAATCTTGACACGATTCTCAGTGTAATGGGATTCAATTTAGGCGTGTTTATTGTTTCGTTATATTACCTGATCAATTTAAACCAGAAAGACATCGGAATTGCTGTGCTTTCTGCCTGCTTAATCTATTTTATATTTAGAAAAAAATTTAAAAATGAGGCACCCATTTCCTCAGGAAAAGACAGGTTAAAGAATGTACTCAACCTTTCCTTTTATCTCGTATTCCTGATAAGTGTGCTCATATATAGCATGAACCTGTATTACAGGCCCATATCTTATTTCATACTGATATGCATACTCGCAGGAATCATAGCTTCGGAAATCCTGTATGTAAGAGAAGGAGACAGGGTAACCTCAATACTACTGCAGATATTCCTTCTTTCAATCCTTATAAGAGCTGGAATCTATTATAATTTCCCAAGTCTCATGGGCTATGACGCTTATTTTCATGCAGGTATGGCAAAACTGATAACTGAAACAGGGGCTATTCCCCCTATTGAGATAAGCAGTAAATATTTATATTATCCTCTTGCCCACATTTTTGTCTCGATAACCCAGCTTATGGGCGGACTGGATATCAAGGACGGATTCTTTTATTCTATAGGATTTGCCAATATTTTCAGTACGGCAGGGATTTACCTTATAGGAAAGAAACTCGAAGGCCCTCAGATGGGCTTGCTTGCAGCTTTATTAATAAACTTGAATAATCACAATATTGTCAGCGGGATTACAAATATAACCCCGGGTTCCCTGGTTCTTTGCTACTTTATAATTATCCTGTATGCAATCTTTAGCGAAAAGCCGGGCCTGGTGCAGACAGGACTTCTTCTCCTGGCTACGGTTCTGATGGTGCTGACCCACCAGTTAACTACTTTTGTGGTTTTTCTGTCTTTAGTTTCAATTTTATTAGGGAAATACCTGCACAACCTCCTGTATGAGAGTTTACCCACTGCAGCAGCCAGTTTTAATTACCTCCTATTTTTTGTGATTAGCCTGCAAACCTACTGGATGTTTACATATGTCAATCCGGAGACCTCCTTTTTTGAGATGATCTTCAAACCTCTTATGGAAGTACTTCAGGTTGGATCCAGCTACTCAAGTGAGGAACTTATCGTGGGGACTGCAACCAATCCGGACTCACTGGAAGTACTGATACTTCACATAAGCTACCTTGCCCTGCCTTTCTTTGCAATAGGAGGAGTTCTGACATGGTTTTCCCGCAGGGACGCCGAAAAAATAGATAAGTTCTCAATTGCTCTGGTTGTTGTAATTCTGTATAGCTTTGCTTACGGAATTCCTTTACTGGGCATGAGAAATTTCCTTACAAGCAGGTGGTTCCCGCTAATAGCAGTATTTCTGGTCCTGGTAGCTGCCTCATATATATTGAAGCTAACAAGCCTGTTTAACTCTAAAAAAGCGAAAATTTCTGCAATTTTCATCATAGTGTTATTATTCTCATTCGTAATGGTTACCACACCAGGAATTAATAAAGACAATCCTCTTGTAGGAAAAGAGACAACCGTAAGAAACCAGTTCAAGAACATTGAAATCCAGCCTGTGAAAACATTATCTGCCGTGTACTCAGGAAACATTCTGATGGATTCCCCCTATGACAGCTGTCTTTTTTACAGGGATCAGGGATATGATGCAAATAACGCAACATACTTCAATACAAACCAGATCGAATCGAGAGAAATAAGCGGCGATCGTATGGTATTGCTGAGAAGATCATCCTTGGGGGAACCAATATCCATAAATGACCCGAACAGATACGGGATAAACACAATCCAGCCATTACCAGTAGAGTTCTTCAACAGCTTCGAAGCTCCGGAGTATGCACTGGTATATGACAATGCAGAGGTACTTGCTTACCTTAAAGAAAATAAAGAAGTAAAAAAATAAAACTTCATCGGAAACTATTATATAAATCACCTGAGTGAAACCCCCTATCTACGGCAAAAACTGAATTGATATATTTCAAAGCTGGAAACCCCATGTCGAACTTTATAACTAACGTACTAAAGCTTATATCCGGAAGTGTTACTGCACAGTTTCTGAGTATACTTCTTATACCCATAATCACAAGAATTTATAACCCAGATGATTTTGGGATTTTTCAGCTTTTCATGTCAATCTCAGGCATACTTGTAATAGTTTCTACTTTTTCGTATCAATTTGCGATCATGCTGCCAAAAACAGAGGAGGATGCTGCAAATGTTGCCTCTGTATGCACCGTACTGGTAACTTTCATATCCTTACTGACAGGCGTAGTGATTTTGTTTATTCCGGATAATATTAATATTTTCAATACCCCGGGGATTTCAAGGTATTTACCTCTCCTTCCGCTAATAATATTCCTCAACGGTATGTTTTTTGTGCAAAATTACTGGCTTTCAAGAAAAACCCGGTTTGGAGTCATTGCAGGGTCCAGAGTTTCGAACACCTTAACATCAAAGGCATTTCAAATAGGATTTGCGAAATGGAGTATTACCCCATTAGGCCTGGTTGGCGGATTTATTGCAGGATATGCATTTGCAGACCTTGTCATGCTCAAGGGCATTAAAAAAGATATCCAGGTCTTCAAAAAGATCTCACTAAAAAGAATGAAAGAGATGGCCATTCAATACAAAAAATTTCCGTTATTCAGTTCCTGGTCATCGATCGCAAACACTATTTCTCCACAGGTCCCTGCTTTTTTGCTCGCATACTTTTACAGTACATCAGTTGTAGGGCATTTTTCACTTGCAAATCAGGTTGTAAACCTTCCAATGGGAATTGTAGGCAGCGCTATAGGACAGGTTTTTTTCCAGAAAGTAAGCGAAGTTAAGAACGGGAACGGGAAAGGAGACATGAAGGTTATAGTTGGGGAGGTTTATAAAAAGCTGATATCGATAGGAATCTTCCCTATGATACTCCTGATGATTCTCGGAGAGCAGATCTTCACATTTGCTTTCGGAGAGGAATGGAGCATTGCAGGCACATATGTAAAAATTCTTGTGCCCTGGATCTTCCTGGTCTTTCTTTCTTCACCGATATCAACTCTCTATAATGTATTTGAGAAACAGACCGTCTGGCTTACCTTCAGTATAATTCTCCTGGTCTCAAGGATAGTAGCCCTGGTCATTGGGGGAACTTATGGATCCCCTGAGTTCGCTCTTGCCCTGTACAGCTTTACAGGGATTGTGTTCTGGCTATGGAACAATGCATACCTGCTGGGCCTTGCAGGAATTAGCAAGAAAGAAAGCATAGAAATCCTTATAAAATATACGACAATCGGCCTCGTTGTTTCGATCCCGTTAATTCTGATAGAAATGATTTCTTCAAGCTTTTACGTAATAATATTTGCAGCCGTCATCATAACAGTTATCTATTACGCAATAACCCTTCACGACGATCCTATATTCAGAAAAATGTTCTCAACTTTTCTTGTGAACGTAAGAAATAGGAACTGAGAAGGAGATTAAATCTCCTTCCAGGAAAACAAAAAATGATTAAATTCCGATTTCAGGAAAAATATCTGATTTCAGGAAAAATATCCTGATTTCGGTTTTAGCTTATTCCGATTTTCGGTAAGGAATTATTCTTTTCAGTGAGGAAAATATTCCTTTATATTCCTTTAAGCAAGAATAAAGTTCTCCTGCTTCTCCAATCATTCTGATTCTTCATGTGTAGCCTGGTATAATAACCTCATAAGGGAATATTTTTTGCTGCGCAGGGTTACTCTATAATAAGGGACAATCTTCGGGGAAAATCCCATAATAAAGTCCGTAAATCTTGGGATGTTTGCTGCCATTACATTCATATATTCGAAATTTCTGGACTTCAGGTCGAGAAACTCATTATAATAGAGAAGCGCATTTGGACCCATTCTACCGAATTCAGGGTTAAGAGCTGAAGACCAGGTAACCGTGCATTTTTTACCATACAGGTTCAGATGAGAAGCAATTACTTCTCCTTCGGGAGTCTCTGAGACAAACATATAGCCAACATCTTTCTCCTGGATCAACTTAAATACCCTTTCAAAAAATTCCTTTGGCACGGGAGGTTCCAGATTTTGTTTATCATAGACAAGGGAAAGCAGGCGATAATAAGTTTCAGGGTCGTTTGAGACTCTCGTTTTAAGCCCTGCTTCCTCTGCGCTCTTAAGTTCTCTCCGGATTTTCCTAGAAAGATTACTATCTACATTTTCATTAAGGTCGAGATGATGAGTATAATGTACACTCGACTCCCATCCTTTCCAGGTAAAAGGTCTTACGTCTTCAAGCCCGGGGGCAAGTGTAAGGGTAATGCTGTCGAATCCCTGATTGCAGAGGAATTCCCTAAGAGCTTCAAGGATCTCGTGTGTATCCTGCATACGTTTGCTAGCTTTAGAGCTGGCTCCCTCTTTTATAAGGGGACCGCAATAATCAGTCATATTACAGGTAGAAGATGCTACTTTCAGCATACCTTTGATGTTCTTAATGAAAATGGGACATCCACCCACAAGCTCACCGTTTCTGAAACAACCATAAATCTTTAAGTCTCTGGAAAGGACATCTCTGCAGATTCCCAGCCAGTCACTTGTGTGAAAGAGCGTACCGGGTTGAGCTTTTTCCACAAGCAGATCCCAATCATTATATTCAGACTGTAATAATTCTCTGACTTCAATTTCGTCCATTTTAAGCCCCGTGTGAAAGACAATAATTTGTATTTTTGACAAGTTATAATAACATTCGAAAGACGGATTCCGGGCGTTCAGCCTTTGGGTCCCGATTTGCAGACCCCGTCTACCTGTTTCGCAACACTGTACCAGCTGTAATTTTCAGTAACATGACTTAAACCTTTTGAGCCCAGTTTCGCCCTCAATTCCCGATTATCAAGTAGCTTTGAGATAGCTTCTGCAAGGGCTTCCGGGTTTTCTGGAGGGACAGGAATTCCTCCTTCTGAAGCCTTAAGGACATCATCGACCCCGCTGATTGCACTCGCAACAACTGGCTTTCCGCAAGCCATATATTCATATAGTTTCAGAGGGGAGAGCCCTATTTTTGCGTTTCTGGCCAGGATAAAGGGAGCAGCGCAGATATCACTTGCATTGATGTACACAGGCACGCGGTCATAGGAAACCACACCTGTGAAAACAAACCGGTCTGCAACTCCGAGCTCCTTTGAGAGGTTGAGCAGCTCCTCTTTCATAACTCCATCGCCGACAATAAGGAAACAGCACTCAGGAGACCTGGAAAGTATTGAAGAAGCTGCCTTTACCAGATATTCTACCCCCTGCCAGGGAGCAAGGTTTCCCACAAAACATATATAAGGAGTTTCCGCGTCCAGACCAAGCTCTTTCCTGCAGGCCTCCTGCTCAAGAGGTTTGAACAGGGAAGTGTTTGCTCCGTTGGATACCACAGTTATTTTTTCTCCTGGAATGTTGTAAGAACTCTCAAGATTCGCTTTTATTCCTGGAGTTACTGCGATTACCTTATCTGAAAGCCCAAGAGCTTTTTTCAAAACCGAAACCTTTAAGCTGGCTTTTGCAGAAGAAAAATACCTGGATAAATTTACCATTTGTTCCTCTTGCAAAGACTTCTCCTCACTACACCTGGATTTGATAAGGCTGCTTTCATCCTCCGGGATTCCATTTAATTCATAAACCAGATTTTTGCATCTGCTTTTGCAAAAGAGCCCGGCAAGAAAACCGAAATTAGGATTTCTGGTATACAGCACATCAAAAGTTTCGGAACCGACCAGACCTGCAGAGCTCCGGAAATAGTTAATTGTAAGGGTCAGAAGACTTCCAGGACGTATATAATGGCAGCGGATATTGTCCAGGTTAGAAAGAGTAGAACTATCGGTAGTGAAGATATGGATTTCATTACCCAGCTTTGCCAGGTTGCTTACAAGCTCATGCCTGTGGATAAGCGAACCATCAGCCAGGTAAAGGGGCCATACTATATCCAGAAAGAGCATCTTCATACTATCACCTTCAATACATAACTCTTATAAAATATTTTAAGATATTCACCGCTCTCCCTGCTGGGCATCTGTAGAGTTACGGCTTAAAGCTCCCGAAATTCTGGATAACAACAGCCTGAGGTTTAAACTTCTGTAGTAAGCCCTTATTTCCATGTCCTTGATCTTTTTCTCCCTCTTAAGGGTTGAATTGAGGTATCCATAGAGGTATGCAATTCCTGTGTAATAGGGAGACTTCAGAGTATAATAAAGCGTATTTAACAGAACCACAGGCAAATTTTTATCCACATAATAAGCCATCCAGCCGTTTTTGACATATCCTTTCCAGAGCCCTTCCCCTGCACTCGTCTTTCGTTTCTGGATTTCAACTACATCTGCGTACTGCCGGAGTTGCCAGCCCCGAAGAAGGGCCTTAATATTGGAAATGGAATCAGGAGATGGTTCTACCAGATAACCTTCAGTTTCAAGGAAACAGGATTTTCTCCAGAGCCTTCCTGTACCGCGGGGCAGATTTTTATCTGATACTTCTCGTGAAAGTTTGCCGCCAACATCATAGTAAACCCCTCCGCTTGCAATCCCAAGAGAGGAATCTTTTTCAAATTCACCCAGCAACTTTACAAAATAGTGTTCATTTAGTACGGTATCGGCATCAAGAAGACCTATGTAATCATACTCAATGCCATTTTCCCTGCAGTAATCCAGTGCATGATCAAATCCCTGTTTGCAGACGTAGCTATAGTGAAAGGTTATATCTCTTGGCCTTGGAGGGAGCCTTATGCTCTGAATCCAGGAGTATCTTGCCTTCAGCCCTTCGAGAATGCGGGGAGTCTCATCCGTACTCCCATCGTCCACTATGATCCATAGTGCAGGTGTTACTTTCTGCCCTGTTACAGACTTAGAAACATCAGGAAGGTTTTCCTCTTCATTCCTTGCAGGTGTAATCAGCAGATACTTCCCATTAGAATCAGAATTCATTCTCCCACCACCTGTAAATCTCTTCTCCGCTTGTCATCCATGCCCCTTTTTCAGAGCAGTACTGCAGAGCCATTTTATAGAGTTTGATCCAGTCTTTTCTGAAACTGCACCCGAAAACGAAGTTATGCCACAGCAGGGTAATGACCCCATTGAACCTTGCTGTTGTATCTATCAGGTCCTTTGTGCATCTCCAGGCTTCCTCAAAAGATCTGGAATCTTTGAAAAGAGCGACATCCATTACAGTAAGCGGGATTTCCAGGATACCTATCTCCCGGTCTTCATTCAGATTATATGGTCTGAAAGGGTGGCACATGCCGTTCCTGAAGCCAACTGAATCACTGTATCCGAAAGTTGAATCATAGCTAAAACCGGCATCTGCCAGCAGTTCCCAGGTTTCAGGAGTTTTGAACCTGAGATAATGATTGCGAAAACCTATGACTTTTTTACCCAGAACGTTTTCCAGCCTTTTTTTTTCACTTTTTAGCGCTTCAAGGTTGTTATATGAATAATATCCACCATGCAGGCCAGCTTCCCACCCTCTATCGGCAATCTCTCCCAGATAGCTTTCTACATCCTCTATATCATATCTGAACCTTTTGGGGTCCTCTCTGCTAGCAATGAAGTAAAAAGAGGACTTTGCCCCAAAACCTGCCTCAAGATCCATGATTTCGGAAAAGTTAAGGTAAGGCGAGTGCTCAGGCCCTCGGGATTTCCAGAGGAACTGAGCTGCCGAACTCCGGAAATCCAGATCTTTCAGGCAGTAGGCTGAGGATAGAAGGCTGTGGGAAAGAGGAGGATAAATATCATCCATGTCATGAGTCAAACACACAGCAAAGGTTTTGTTTTCCGGAAATTCAACTTTCATCCCGTGTTCTACCAGATATCTGGATGCCTCAGGCTCAGAGGCGTTTCTGAGGTCTTTCTCAGCAAAAAGAAAACGCCCGTGCTCATCGAGCTTTTCGGACAAATACTCTTCTTTTCGGGAAAAAATGTCCCATATTTTTGCGTTTTGCTTTAGTAAATCATGCATAGCTCTCATCCGAAACCGCAGATACAGAACCTCCGGACTTTTTACCAGGAAGGCCCTCTATGAGTTCTACCATGAATTCGGTTACGTTAATTTTATCCCTGAGTAGGGCAGCTCTCTTAAGGCCCCAGGTCTTCTTGAGTTCAGGGTCCTTAAGGAGTTCCACAGCCTTTTTCAGGGCAGATTCCGAATCGCTGTAATTGAAGAGCAAACCGTATTTCTCCTCGAGTTCCGAAAAGTTTCCCATCGTTCCCGCAAGGGAGGAAACATAGATAGCCGGAGTTCCAAGAATTGCGCTTTCAACAGCCATGGTTGCTCCCTCACCCACACAGAGTGTAGCATAATAAAGAAGGTCATGAATTTTTTCGGAGGGTATCCGGATTCTGTACCGGTCAAATTCTTCAGCCAGTTTTCCTTCTGAAGAAATGAAAACCTTACCGAATTTTTCGAGTTCTTTAATAAGTGCGATCTTATTATCGATTCCATGCTGTCCCACATCATGGTGTGCACCCCATGAAATAAAGCGCAGGATTACGAACGGATCGCCTACTTCCATACCGAGCTCCCGTAAAACCTCAGGATTCGGGGAGAAATAAGCTGGATGAAGATATGCCAATTCATGATAGCCACTGTACTTGATCTGCTTTTTTCCTGCATCTTTTTTAAAGGATGTGGGCGTGCATATAACATCACAGAAAGGATAGGTAACTTTCTGGGCTATTACTGCATGTTCAGTGTCATTAAAAATTATGGATTTTTTCCCCAGTGCCCACGCAACATGGGCAACAGGAGGGGAAAGAATGCCCATAATGAGGTCTGGATTAAACTGGCGGGCGATTTTATAAAGTTTAGACTCTCTTATGAACAACTCTTCAAACAGGTGAATCTTGCCCTGTTTGACCTTACTTAAAACTTTATGCGGGATTTTATAGGCATCTAATAACTCTATTACAACATCTTTATCCCTTGAGACAACCATAACCTGGTGTCCTTTTTTTTCAAGATTCCAAATAGTGTTTTTAAAAAAATGAACGTGGGCTGGATGCCCTATATCAACAATGACCCTCAAGATTTTCACTCCCGAACTGATCCCCCAATCATAATTCCATTAATTGAGGAAAAAGACAGTTTTTCTTACGAGAAGGCAACGGTATAAAGGAAGGTAAGAAACGAATTTAAATGCCAAATCCGGAAACAGATAAGGCAAGATGCTTTAGATAAATCAGGAAGTCATTCTACTTCATCTATTAGAGAAGCAGTCAGTTGAACCCTGGTTCTTCTTAAGTTCCTTTTTTCCGAACCCTGATGTGATTTAACGTCCCTTAAATTTCCCCTGAGCTGACAACAGGATGACGGCAACCCGGCCCCCCGGCTATAGCCCACCCAATTACAGCGCCTCCTTGAACTTAAATATTTGATACTGATAGGATCACTAACAAATACTATTATGCTTAGAAGATAAATAGTTCAGGAATAAATAGTTATGGAAACTAAGATACTGAACTAAGATAAGTATAAATTAAAACCCACGGATAATTCCAATTTTTTTAGCTTCACAAACGAAAAAAAATAATCTATTATAACCTATTATTACTCGGTAATATTTCAGCGGGACGACCACCTCCGGAAGAACGAAGAAAATCACTAAAACGTAAAAAAATTAAAGTGTTTAGGGGGTTAACCCTGTAAAAATCATTTCCAAGCATGCAAAGAGGAAATTGGTAACAAAACATATCAACAGAGGGTATATCCCCATATCAATAGAATCTATTGAAAAAGAATCTTCTTTCAGGGAAACCAGAAGCATTTCCTTCATCCCCACAAGAACGATTAGTCCCAGAACCGTTATCCTGTAAAATTCAGGAACTCCAAAGTCCGTGTAAACAAAACAGATGCCTGAACCGGGAAAATGATTTCCCAGAGCAAGATTTTCGGTACCCAGGATCAGCATTGAAAGCACTATAAATCCCCCAACTTATCATTAACGGTATTGTAAGAACATGTACTAAATTCTAACTATAGAAACCTATAAACTGTCAAACTATATAAATATTCAAACCGGTACGAAAAAGATAAGTATATGAAAGCCTGAAAACGAGAACCTTCAAAAACCAGGAATTGCAAAGAGATACAGCCTATCAAAAAATAAATAAGAATTGGGATCGATTACCTCTTCAATTCCCAAGAAAGAGGTTCAGATTATGAAAGTTTCGGTTATAGGTTCAGGGTATGTGGGTTCAGTCACTGCAGCCTGTTTTGCAGAGGTCGGACACGAAATCATCTGTGTAGATATTGACAGGAAAAAAACGGAGCAGATAAACGCAGGCATTCCCCCCATCTATGAAGAGGGGCTCGGAGAGCTTTTGCAAAAATATGCAGGAAAAAAACTCATAGCAACTACTGATTATGAATTTGCGGTCAATGAAACGGATATTTCCTTTATCTGTGTAGGAACACCTTCAGCCGAAGATGGGAGTATAGACCTTTCAATTGTCCGGGCAGCAGCAGCAAGTATCGGTGCAGCCCTGGCAAAGAAAGAAGGCTACCATGTGGTGGTAGTAAAAAGCACAGTAGTGCCCGAAACGACAGAAAAATTTGTCCTCCCGGTCCTTGAAGAAGCATCAGGAAAGACAGCCGGAAAAGACTTCGGTGTCGCAATGAATCCAGAATTCCTCAGGGAAGGAAAGGCAGTCCAGGATTTCATGCACCCTGACAAAATAGTTGTTGGGGCGATCGACAGACGCTCAGGAGATCTGGTTTCCGAACTCTACAGGACCTTTGAATGTGAGATCACGCGTACAAGTCCGGCAACCGCGGAAATGATCAAATATGCAAATAACTCCCTGCTTGCAACCAAGATCTCCTTTGCCAACGAAATAGGAAATATTTGCAAAAAACTGGGGATCGATACCTATGAGGTCATGGAAGCTGTAGGGAAAGACTTCAGGATTTCCTCAAAGTTTTTAAATTCCGGGGCAGGCTTTGGAGGGTCATGTTTCCCGAAGGACGTAAAAGCGCTTATAGGAAAAGCAAAAGCAATAGGATACGCTCCTGTGCTCCTTGAGTCCGTGATAGCTGTAAATGAAAGGCAGCCCCTTCTTATGACTGAAATTCTCCAGAGGAAAATAGGGGATCCTGCAGGCAAAAAGATCGCAGTCCTTGGACTTGCCTTCAAAAATGAAACGGACGACATAAGAGAATCCAGAGCAATTCCTGTGATTGCTGAACTCCTCAGGCTTGGAGCCAGAGTTTCGGCTTATGACCCGATGGCAACAGACAACATGAAGCGCGTCTTTCCCACAATCGAATACCTTGATAAGGCCTCAGATGCCCTTAAAGATGCAGATGCCTGTCTTGTGATGACTGAATGGGAGGAGTTCAAGAATCTCGATTCCGAATTCCAGGGCATGAAAGGAAAGATAGTTATTGACGGAAGGCGGGTAATTAAAGCGAAAAATGTGGATTATGAGGGACTCTGCTGGTGAAAATCAGCAGAAATTATCGCCCCCATTTATTACCTATTTATTAGATAGTCTTTTGGCTATCTTTTTTTAAATCGATCTTACTTGATGCTTCTTTTATTATCTGGTTTGTTATTACCTTTACTCTTTCTTTTCTGCCGGAACCTTTTCAACTGCAAGGATTTCGCGCAGGTACTCAAGTACATCATCTCTAAGGTTTTCATTCTTAAGGGCAAAGTCCACTATGGACTTTACATACCCAAGCCGGTCCCCGGTATCGAAGCGTTTTCCTTTGAACCTGCAGGCGTAGATCATCTGAGACCTGTTCAGGAGCCGGATGCCATCCGTGAGCTGGATCTCACTACCTACACCGGTTCCAGCTTCCTTTATGCAATCAAAAATTTCAGGAGTAAAGACATAGCGTCCGATTGCTCCGATATTGGAAGGAGCAGCTTCAGGAGAGGGTTTTTCCACAATATCCTCAAGCACGTACAGGGAATCATCAATAGGCTTGCCCTTTATAATCCCGTAGCTGCTCAGTTTTTCGTAAGGCACCTCTTCGACTGCGATGGTTGACCTTCCGTATTTTTCAAAGTTCTCGATAAGCTGGGCAGTGCAAGGTTTGTCGTTGACTATGATATCGTCTCCGAGAAGCACTGCAAAAGGCTCATCTCCGATATGGTTTTCTGCCCTTAGAACCGCATCTCCCAGACCATTTGGCTCTTTCTGGCGGATGTAGTGGATATCCACAAGGGAGGAGATGTTCCTCACCAGCTTCAGCATGTCGGTCTGGTGTTTTTTCGCAAGGTGCATCTCCAGTTCAGGAGAATCGTCGAAGTAGTCTTCAATGGCCCTCTTGCCTCTTCCCGTGATGATAATTATGTCCTCGATCCCCGAGGCTATGGCCTCCTCCACGACATACTGGATGACGGGCGTATCGATGATCGGGAGCATTTCCTTTGGCATGGACTTGGTGGCAGGCAGGAAACGGGTTCCGAGACCTGCTGCAGGGATAACTGCTTTTTTTACTTTCAAGATGGACACTCCAGAAGAAGGGAAAAATTTCATTTGAGTAATTTCAGATATGTGTTGTTTACCTTGCACTCAATTCTCATTAATTTTTCCCTAGAGAGGTTAGGGCTCGTCACAAAATAATTTGTTAAGAATTGGATGAAAATATTTGAGGAACAAATAAAAAGTGTAGTTAATTGCTAAGTTGACTACAATCTAATATTTTGAATGTTAGAGTCATTTGTATCAAAAAGATGAACGGTACGAATTTGATTAATCCTGCAGATGCAATTCCCATGCCAGGTGACTAATAACCTAATAATCAAAAATACCGTTAAATGTTTAATGACATTGATTAATCAGTTCAAATACGTATATTCCTACATAAAATTTCCTAGTTATTTATATAGATTAATATATTAAAGTAAGGAATACTTTTTGAGATATATTGTTTGAAAATATACAACTGATAAAAAGTTGTGTGGGGGCTCCAGGGCTCCTTTTTGAGGGGGAAAAATTGGGAAATGTATCTGGGGTATAGTTGTTACTATCAAGAATTTTAACGAAGAGGTTTGAATTAGGGATTGTTTGATTTTCCTGCTGCCTGTCACTGATTGCCCAGCAATATATGAATAAACGGTCTGTAATATAAAAAAGGGAATAGCTTTGTGAGGGGGTTAGATGCTCACAAGTAGTATCTCATCCAATGGTTCATTTTTTCCAATAGAGAAATTGAAAGTGAATAGCGAACTGCTTCTGAGCAACAGCTCCCAATGCATCGCACAGGAGGATACTTCCTGCGCAAGGGAAACGGTTCCCCAGAAAATAACCGTGATCCTTCCAGCCTTTAATGAGGAAATATCCATAGGAAGCATTGTCCTGCTCGCGAAACAGCATGCGGACAGGGTGATCGTGGTAGATGACGGCAGCTCAGACCGGACAGCCGAGATCGCGGAGAAAGTCGGTGCCGAAGTGATTGTACATTCACCCAACAGGGGAAAAGGTATGGCCCTCAAGACCGGCTTTACAGCCGCTGAAGGCTCCGATGTCATTGTAACGATGGACTCTGACGGCCAGCACAACCCTTCAGACATTCCAAAACTCGTAGCTCCTATTGTAGAGGGCGTTGCCGACATGGTAAACGGTAGCCGCTACCTCAACGGAAACGACAAAAACACTCCTGCCTACCGCCGCGTAGGCCAGACCATTCTGGACAAAGCCACGAACATGAACTCCAGCATCCAGGTAACCGATTCCCAGAGCGGTTTTCGCGCCTTTGCCGGGTACACCAAAGACATCTTCCGCTTCAACTCAAACGGCATGGAAATAGAAAGCGAAATGCTAGCAGATGCAGGAAATGCAGGGTTAAGGATCAAAGAGGTGGAGATAGGGGTAAGGTATGATGTGGGCCATTCGACAGAGAATCCAATAAGGCATGGATTGATGGTTCTTTTAAAAATTCTGAAAGATATGGAGTTTAACAGGCCTCTGTATTATTTTACGATTCCAGGTATTGCTTTAGGAACGGGAGGAATTTATATGGGTATCAATTTTCTCCATACTTTTTATCTCGGGGGGGGGTTGAATTTCGGGCCTACGATTTTGATGATTTTGCTAACTTTAGTCGGGACGTTTATGGCATTTACAGGGATTATGCTGCATTCGATTGCAGGAATAATCAGGGGATCTCTAAAGAATTAATATTTTTACTCATGTCATGAAGTCGAATTAGTGGATGAAGCAATATAAAAAGCTGTCCAGGATGATCCGTTGCATATCAAGGTATAGATGTTATTGCAAAAAATTTATAGAGTTTGCGTGGGGGTTACAATGAAAAATGCACTGGTTATAGATCTTGAGCATTGGTACTCTAATGAATTTCTTACAAAATATCTTCCATCTGAAAAAGTAGATCAAGATCTTGAAGCCGTAAAGCCGATTATTGATTTATTAGATAAATATAATGTAAGTGCAACTTTTGCTGTCCTTGGCACTTATGCTAAAAGAAATCCTGAGTCTATAAAAAAAATCTATAATAAAGGACATGAAATTCAATCACATTGTTATTCGCATAAAACTCTCAAGGAATTGGGGAAAGACGCGTTTGAGGAAGAAATTAAAAGCTCAGTTGATCTTCTGGAATCAATTACTGGTGAAAAACCAGTTGGCTTTCGTGCACCCAGCTTCTCAATAGATAATTCTACTAAGTGGGCTTTTGAAATTCTGGAAAAATACGGATTCAAATATGATTCCAGCATATTCCCTATCAAAACAATGTTATATGGTGAACCCAAGGCACCTGTAAATATTTACAAACCTTGTAAAGAGGATATTACGAAATATGACTCTAAAGGTAAAATCATTGAGTTCCCAATGACTGTTTTAAAAATTGGTATAAATATTCCTATTGCAGGGGGCTTCTATCTTCGTCTCTTTCCACTTTGGTTTCTTAAATTGGGGATCAGGCATGTAAATAAAAAAAGGCCAGTGATAATTTATATCCATCCCTGGGAAACATATCCAAATACCCCCAGGTTTAAATTGCCTCTTTTTTCTAGATTTGTGGCTTACTATGGAATTAATTCATCTCTCTCTAAATTTGAGGCATTATTAAAAGAATTTGAATTTTCTACAATAAACGATGTTTTAGATGATTATAGTTGTTTGTCTGACTCATCAGTTAAATCACAAAATCTTATGCATGATATTTATTCATCTGATGCGGTGGTAAAATGACTAACATCTGGATTGATATCATAAACCCATCTCATGCACTTTTTTTTAACTCGATACTTAGTGAATTATCAGATTATAAGGTAAATATTACGATAAGAGATCGAGCCGAAACTGTTGAGTTGTGTAAATCTTTTGGAATACATGGTAGAGTGGTAGGAACTGTCGACACTCATCCTTTAAAGAAGATTTTATCCGTTGCCTCTAGAACGTTGAATCTCGCGGTTTCTGCACCAAAATTTGATGTATCTATGTCTTTTGAAAATCCAATGTCAGGAGCGATTTCGAAGGTACGCCTAAAACCATCTATTTTATTTTGCGATAATGACTTGAAGTTTTCGCAGAAAAAAAATTTTGTTCAAGATATGGAGTCAAAAGTAAAAAGCTTTGCTGATTACGTTATTATTCCTCAGGTATGTTTTGAGAATTTTTGTAAAATATTTGATGATAATAAGTTGATAACTTATGATGGATGTAAAGAAGATATTTATATTGCAGATTATAAGCCCGGTCCGAATTTCCTGAATAAGGTGCCTTTTAAAAATTTTGTGGTGGTGCGCCCAGAAGCATTAGCATCATTTTATGTCAAAGAAAATAAAAGCATTGTTCATGATCTTTTGAAAGCCTTTGAAAAAGAAAATATCAATGTTATCTATCTCCCGAGGGAAAAAGGGGATCTAAGTTATGCGGAAGGATGCAAATTCTACAAACCCGAAAGGGCATTGGATGGACTCGATCTCTGTTACTATGCAGATGCCGTTTTAACAGGTTCTGGGACGCTTGCAAGGGAAGCAGCTTGTATAGGTACGACTTCTGTCTCGTTTTTCCCAAGCTCTAAATTACTTTCAGTTGATCAGTATTTTGTAGATGAGGGGAAAGTCCTTCATTCAAGAGACGTAGATGAAATCATAGATCATGTCTTAAATAGGTCTAAGAATTCTAAACTCAGGGATATTCGCCGACGTGGAACCGTCAAAAAAGAAGTGGTGACTTCAATTAGGGATATTGGCCGTTGTGGGATAGTCAAAAAAGAAGTAATGACTTCAGTCTGTCGGATCTTAAACGAAATGTGATTTTTATGGTTTCAAGCGGTTATTCCGCAAACCAATTTTAGAAGTAATACATTTTGGATATTATAACAGTAGATTAATTCCTATTCATGTGTACAATAAGCTGATGCTGAAAAGAAAAGGTGACTTGAGAATCAGTGATTATGAATTTGCAATAAATATTTTGGGTTTGAATTTGTCAGATAACTCTGGTATCTACGAATCTGTGTATCAGTACACTCTGACAAAGGATAAAAATAGTTTATTCTTTGATTCAGATAGCACTCTATAAAGAGAAGATTACCTTTCAAAGTATTCACTTGACCTTTGTTATTACACAAACGCAGTTTTAACAGGTACTGGGACGCTTACAAGGGAGGCAGCCTGCATGAGTACTACCTCGGTTTCTTTCTTTCCGAGCTCTAAATTGCTTTCAGTTGACCAATACTTTGTGGACCAAGGTAGAGTTTTGCACTCTAGGGATGTAGATGAAATTGTAGATTACGTATCGAAAAAATCTGAGTTTCATAGAAGAAGAGATCTACAAGCATGTAAAGAAGTTAAAAAAAGCATTGTGAATTCAAGATATCATTTATTGAGTTCAATGTAATTTATTTGTTGGTGTTATCAGTGGACCCTACAGAATTTAAAAATTTCCATCATAAAAAACTGCTAGTTATCACTTCCTTATATCCTAATAGTAGTGGGGAATATATTGGGGGCAGTTTTGTCAAAAATCAGATTGATTCTTTGAGTCAATATTTCAAAGAGATCTTTGTTATCAGTCCTGTTTTATTTAGCTTCAAAGTTCTTTCGAATGATAAATTATGTCAAGATTATACGTATGACAATGTTAAGGTTTTTTACCCACGCTGTACTTATATTCCTATTTTTTATTTCAATAAGATCTTGATTGATAATAGATTCAAAGTTGTTAGGAATTTGATTGAAAAAGAAGGAATTAGTTTTGATATAATACACTCTCACTTTACTTGGCCTTCTGCATACATTGGATCAAAACTTAAAGAAACATACAAAATACCTCTTTTTGTTACCATCCATGAAAATTCTAAATGGTTCTGTGATGAAGTGAATATGGATTATTCTTTAATTAACAATTCTTGGAAAAGTGCTGATGCCTTAATAAGGGTCAACAAGAAAGATATTCCGGTTCTAAAAAAATTTAATGAAAATTCCTTTTTTATTCCAAATGGATACCCATCAAAGTTTAAACCTCTAAGCAAAACTGAGTGTAGAAGGCAATTAAATTTGCCATCTAATGCGGTTATTTTGTTCAGTTTGGGGTGGCTTGTGGAAAGGAAAGGTTTTGGTTACCTTATAAAATCAATGAAGATTCTCAAAGAAAAAAGGAGGAAGGAAGTTTTGTGTTTTATTGGTGGTTCAGGTCCATTAAAAAATAAATTACAGAAACAGATAGATTCCTCCAAATTGCAAAATGAAGTTAAATTATTAGGATCTGTCCCAGACAATTTGTTGCCTTTGTGGATGAATGCTTGTGATTTTTTTGTTCTACCTAGTTTAAGTGAGAGCTTTGGAGTTGTACAAGTGGAAGCTATGGCATGTGGAACACCTGTTATTTCGACTTATAATGGAGGTAGTGAAGAAATAATTATTTCTGAAGATTACGGTTTATTAGCAAAGCCTAAAAATTCAGAGGATCTTGCAGAAAAAATCTCGTATGCAATTGATCATAAGTGGGATAAGTCCAAAATATTGGATTATATGGAGCAGTTCAGATGGGATAATATTGTAATAAATTTACTTACAGTTTACAAGGATGTATAAATATGAGCGATATGAATGTTTCAATAATTATTCCTACATATAAGAGATCTCATGATTTAAAAGAGTGTCTTGATTCTATTTTTATTCAAACTAAATTTCCTTCTGAAATAATCGTTGTTGATAACGCAGATGATTTTGAAACCGAAAAAATAGTTTCAGTAGAAAAAGTCTTCTTTGAAAATAAAGGAGCTATTATTAAATATATTAAAAATGGAAAATTAAATAGTGCAAATATTGCAAGGAATATTGGAGCAGATAACGCTAAAAATGATTTATTATTATTTGTAGATGATGATGTCGTTTTAGATCCTAATTTCATCAAAGAAATTTTAAATGCCTTCTCACAGTATCCTAACGCGATAGGTGTACAAGGTTATATACAAAATATGGAAGTAAACCCATTAATTGATATTATTGAACGAGTCTTTTTTTTAAAGCATTCTAGGAAAAACCGTAATCAATTACTATCTTCTTTTCAAGATGTTTATGCGTATCCTTTAACTAAAATTGTTTCATGTCAATGGTTGATGGCTGGTTGCACATGCTATATAAAAGACGTATTCGATAAGTTTAAATTTGATGAATATCTGTACAAATATTGTGCTGGTGATGATGCTGATCTATCTTTTAGAATAAATAAAATGTATCCAGGTACTTTATATCAAACTCCTTTTGCAAAATTAATACATAAGGTTTCAAGCAGTGGTAGACCTGCAAAAAAAGAAATTATTTTTACCACTCAGGTTTATCATACATATCTTTTTTTTAAAAACATTGATCAAAACATCCTCAATAAGTGTATGTTCGTATGGAGTCGGATTGGCTTAATCATGACAAAAGTAGGAGTTTTCTTTTTAAAACCTTCACAAAATAATCTTTTATATATAAAATATCTTTTTGGAGCTTACCTATATTGTTTGAAAAATCTTAAATATTTAAAGGATGGAGAAATTGCCTTTTATACGAGCAATTTGTAAATTTCGTATCCTCTTCAAATTGAGTGGAAAGCTCTTACTTTCAACTCAATGAACTTTTTTCTTTTAGCATATCCCAAAACTATTATGTGGTCAAAATAATAACCTGACTTTGACAGTTACATAAAAATAAGTGCTCTCTATTTTGTGTAATTCGGTCCAATGAACATCACAAAACAGAGAGCATTCCCTACAATTCCTAACAAGAATATATGTGTTCCTATCGGCTCGATCCTTGCCGTCCAACTCTTTTATGAAAAGCTTAATTTCGGCGATCTTTTTGGCAAACATAAAAGC
>NZ_JJQY01000059.1:0-31184 GCF_000979295.1 Methanosarcina sp. 1.H.T.1A.1
GCTCTGCAGTACGCTGCCCTTTTCGCTGCGCTCAAGAGGGCTAATCTATGGGTTTTAGCAGTGAGCTTCGCTCGCTCAAGAGGACTAATTATGATTTTAGTGGTGAGCTTCGCTCAAGAGGACTTAGATTTTTTGTTATTATAAGAAAATTGAGGGATTATTTTTAGAGGGGTGATAATTATAATGGCTAATCCTAGAAGAATAAGGAAAGTAAGGAAGAGTATGCCGACAATTGAGGGGGCAGGAGTGCATCTGAAGAGGGCTTTTGGGTTCAAGCATGTGCCTGAACTGGACCCTTTTTTGTTGCTCGATGACTTTCATTCGGAAAAGCCGGAGGAGTATAGTATGGGATTTCCCTGGCACCCTCATCGGGGTATTGAGACTATCACTTATGTCCTGCAGGGGGAGGTAAGGCATGAAGACAGCCTGGGAAATAAAGGTATAATCCACCCAGGAGAGGTGCAGTGGATGACTGCGGGGAACGGGATTATCCATCAGGAAATGCCACAGGGGGATGAGAATGGGACTCTGTGGGGGTTTCAACTCTGGGCAAACCTTCCTGCTTCACACAAGATGATGAATCCGCGCTACCGGGAGATCAAAAGCAACCGGGTGCCTGAACTTATCATGGAAAAAGGGCTGAAGGTAAGGATTATTTGTGGGGAGGTAAACGGGGTTGAAGGGCCTGTACGGGAAATAGTAACCGATCCCGAATACCTGGATGTAACAGTGCCTGCAGATGAAAAATTTTTTCATATAACAGTTCCCGGGTACACTGTCTTTGCGTACGTGATAGAGGGCAGCGGAAATTTCGACAGGGAAAAAGACCCTTGCGCCTTTGAGTTTGAAGGAGAAAGATATCTTGATCCGGCAGAGGATTGTGTGATAGATAAGGAGACCCTGGTCCTCTACGGGGATGGGGATTCGATCGAGGTTACTGCAGGAGATAGAGGTGTAAGGTTCCTTCTTGTATCGGGGAAACCCATTGGTGAACCTGTTGCCTGGTATGGGCCAATTGTCATGAACACGCAGGAAGAATTAAAAATAGCTTTTGAAGAATACAAGAAAGGCACATTTATCAAGCATCCACGAAGCATCAAGCCCCTATGAAGTATCAAGCCCTCATGAAGCCAGAGAAAATCTCGCAACTGAGATACGAAGTAAGAAAGGCTCCTTCGCAACTTCAAAAGATATCTGGCAGTACATAATGGACAACTTTGGAATGGAATTTAGAGAAAATTATGTTCCAAAATTGCAAATAAAATTGGATTATTAATAAAAAGATAAAATCAGTTACAGGAAAAACACCATCCTAAGAAGTTCAAAAAAAAATAGAAAAATAAACGGGTACATTGACCCGAAAACACAGAAATATTTTTTTGATTTTTTCCCCGAGTTTACATCTTCTTTCGATCCTGAAACCGGTTAGATAAAACTATATCCTTAAGCAGGAATTCTGAAAATTTTTGTTAGATATAAGGCACATTTTGTTACATGTATATCGCATTATGTTAGCAATTTATAACTTAAACTTCCATTGAAGGCGAAAAATAGAAATAATAGAAGATGTTAAGTATATCTAACTTAATGTTTGAAATATCGAATAATATGTTACAGATAAAGAACAGACTTTCGGTAATCTGCGAAAAAAGGCATGGAAAAAAGATACTGAAAAAAGAGGATAAAAAGCATGGAAAAAAGATACATGAACAAACTGGTCCCTGGAATAATCATTATGCTTGCCGGGATGCTTTCGGCAGCTTTTCATACGTTTGATATGTCTATCTCTATTTTTTTGATCAACCTGGGTCTGATCCTCTTTATTATAACAGCCTTCAGACTTTTCAGGCTGCGGGGCCTTCCGGACAGGGATGAGAGAACAAAAAAACTGGCAGCTTACGGGATAACTTATTCCTGGCTTCTGACGTTAGTGCTCATTGCAGTGCTCTACTGGGTGGAATACTTCAAACTGATTGAACTTACTGTAGGAGGCGTGCTTGGTATACTTCTCATTTTCATGAGTATCTCCGCAAATGTTTTCAGGTGGCATTTCATGCAAAAGGGCGATGTTGAGTAAGGACCTCCGGAGGATAAAGAGTGAAAACAAGGATCAAAGAGCTTCGAGCCAGGCATGACCTTACTCAAGAAGCCCTTGCGAGCATGGTAGGGGTTAGAAGAGAAACAATAGTTTTTCTTGAGAAGGGAAAATATAACCCCTCACTCAAGCTTGCATACAAAATAGCCAGCCGCCTGGGAACAACGATTGATGAATTATTTATATTTGAGGACTCTGATCTCGAATGAATACCGGGTTAGAAGGAGCATTAAGAACTGAAATAATGGGATCGGATCTTCTCAGATATTAGAGAAAAGTCCGGGGAATTTTTTGAGAACTGGAGATCAGGGGCACTTATATCCCGAAATCTCTTAAAAAAGACACGAAGTCCTCATATTTTTCCAGAAACTGTTTACCTTTCTGGGTTAAAGCATACACATTCCTTTTCCCTTTATACTGCTTTAATTCGACCATCCCTTTGGATTCAAGTTCCCCCAGGTATTCTTCAAACATCTGGTAGGAAAGATTGGAAAACCTTTGAAGTTTTGTAGGACTGATTGTACTATTGGAGTCGCGGATAACATTAAGAATATCCCGGATAATTTCAAGCCTGCTTCGTTTTTGAAAAGGCTTCATTTCAGAAGAATACGGCTCCATTTTCTTATTCCTTTGAGAATTATTACATAAGCGAGAAGGGTCAATAAATCAAAGCCAGAGCTTATCAGTTCTGCGGACTTTCCTTCGAGAAGGGTCGAAATATTACCCAGGAAACTCAGGGTAAAGAGCAGAATCAAGCCCAGATAATATGGGTTGGTTATTGGTTTTGTTTCTCCACCCGAACGCATATTTGACCTGATCAATAGCAGTATAAACACAAAAATAAAGGCCTTGTAGCCAAAGGCATAATATTCTCCCACAATTACTGAGATGAGTATGTAGACTAACGTATCCATCAGCGTGAGAAACATGAGAAACATGAAATAAAGGAACTTATAGAATCTTTTTCCCAGGGTTCCCTCTACCATTCTCCAGCTAATCGAAGAGAGCAGGTTTACCTTGGCAAACCAGAAGCAAACCCCGGCTAAAAGAAAAAGCGGAATCATGCTAATGGCTAAAAGGTATAAAGATGATGCAGTTGAGGATTTGGCCAGCAGGAACACAAGGTCCAGAACAAGCAGAAAAAAATTAGCGAGCCCGTAGAAAAAAAAGGTATTTTTGAAGTATCTAAGCCCTTCGTATTCCATGAATGAATAGATCTTCGAAGTTTCCCGAAAGATCTGTAGAGCTAAGCCTACCATCAGAGCATATAAAAAAAGATCGAAGATGATATCGGACATGCTGGCAGAAGCTACAGCTTCTGAGACCTGATTAAGGAGTTCTTCACTTAAAGTTGCATTGAATAAGCCAGCGGTCATCCATCACCTTCAACAGTCCTGTATTATATATATTTTTGGAAAAATGGAGGTCAACTATACTTTTCAACTAGCTCCCATTTTTATATATGTGCCCTGTATAGAAGGCTGTGTTAAAAGAGTCTGTTTGAAAATAAGGAGTTTCTTCTCATAAGTTAAAAGAATAAGCAATTTTTCAGGTGATCATATGGAAACAATTGGTTTTATTGATGCTTTAAAATATCCATTCAACAGGCCTAAAAGGCTTCTATACGCTCTATGGATGCTTGTCCCGGTGATCGGATGGCTTGCACTTTTTGGTTACTTTGTCAGAATCGCCAACGAATTTATCGAAGGTAAGTACGAGGAGCTCCCCCAACTTCACTTCACAGATGATTTGACATTCGGGTTTTCGATGTTCCTGAAATCACTGCCTTTCTACATTGTGTATATCGCTCTGATAACTGGCATAACCATGCTTGACGAAGACATAGCGAATATCCTGGGCCTGCTCCTCGGGTTCTTTGTGCTTCCTATCCTTAATGTAAACTTTTACAGGAAACAGACTGTCGGGTCTTACTTTGATTTCGGGAAACTCAGTTATGTCATAGATAACATCGGCGACTATATCGTTACGATGCTAAAACAGTATGCAATTTCCATTATATTCCTGGTACTTAGTATTGTACTGGTAGGCATACCTGCCCTGTATGTCACAAGCATGATATTTGCTGCAAACTTTTATGGTCGGTTTATTGAGGAACAGGAAGTGCAGGTTCTGTGAAGATTTCCGGATTTATGCCAGAATTTGTGACCAAATATATTTTCAATTTTTTGGGGTTTTGTTACAAAGCCCTTATTTCATGGTATTATTTACCGGTGCTGCGACCTCTTCTTGTAATTTGTTGCGAATTGCCTCTCCATGTAATGGAAAATCCCAGCCCTTCCATAGAAGGGCAGAAAAAATGGAGGTTAAATATATTTTTCAACTACACCATATTTTTATATAAGTGAGTATATAGGGATGCGTATGGAAAAAACACTGATCGCCTTTCAAAATGTCTGGAAAACCTATCAAATGGGTGAAGTTCAGGTCAATGCCCTGAAAGAAGTGAACGCAGAGTTCAGGAAAGGCGAGTTTACCGCAATCATTGGGCCGTCAGGCAGTGGAAAGTCCACAATGATGAACCTTGTGGGCTGTCTTGATGTCCCTTCAGAGGGAAAAATCTTCCTGAAATCCAAAAACATTGCCAGTTTAGAGGAATCGGATCTGGCCGCGTTGAGGGGAAAAACAATTGGATTTATCTTTCAGCAGTACAACCTTATTCCGGGAATGACAGCCCTTGAAAATGTGCTTTTGCCCCTGGAAATACAGGAAATTGATGATGATATTGCGGAAAAAAGGGCAAAGGAACTGCTGACCCTGGTAGGGCTTTCCGATAAGATGAAGAACAGACCCTCCCAGCTCTCCGGAGGCCAGCAGCAGAGAGTCTCGATTGCAAGGGCTCTTGCCAGCAACCCTGATATTATCCTTGCCGATGAACCCACGGGTGCCCTGGACAGTGTTACCGGAAAAGAAGTAATGACGATGCTTTACAAACTGTGGAAGGAAAACGGGAAAACCGTAATCATGGTTACCCATGACATGCACCTCGCACAGTACGCCCAGAGGCACATTGAATTAAAAGACGGAGAAGTGGTTCGGGACGAACCAAACCAGGACCAGTTCTGTCCTGAGTACTGAAGGGAATTACAGAGGAATTAAAAATGTTTCTTGAAAAAATAAGACCTGAACCAGTTAATAGTAAAAAGATTATGAGTCAAACCTTGACTCGTAGAGGAATTGTTAATAAAAACCTAATTTGCAGACAGCTTTTTGGATTCTTCATGGTACTGCTGATAAGTACAACTGCTTTCAGTTCTCCTGCCTTTGCTCTGAGTACTCAGGAGAAAGGAGTAACTGTTGACCTGCTTAACCAGGACCCTGACCCTGTAAAACCCGGAGACATTCTGGAAGTCCGGATTTCTATCCAGAATATGGGATATGAAGCAAACGATAACTGTATCGTTAAAATTGAACCCAAATATCCCTTCAAGTCCCTGCCAGGAGAAGAACTGTCAAAAGATATTGGTACTCTGGGAAAACGATCTACAGATGACCGCGAGAAGGTAGTAAAGTTCAAGGTGGGAGTGGAAAACGATATCAATAAAGGAAAATATCCCTTAAAGGTTCTCTTTTATTCAAATGAAGGAAAAGACAAAGTTTCCCTTACCAAGGATCTCATGATCGAGATTGATAGTGAATCAAATGCTGAGATTGAGTCCATCAGCCTGGAGAGATTGGTTCCCGGGGAAAAGACAAACCTTACTTTTGGGATAAAAAATGTAGGCAATTCTCCCCTGAAAAATGCGATGTTTTCCTGGGACTGTGCAAACGATGTTATCCTTCCCGTGGGTTCGAGCAATGTAAAGCATATCAACCTTATCGATGTGGGGGAAACTGCAAATGTCACCTTTGAAGTTCTTACAAACGTAAATACTGTTCCAGGCCTCTACAAACTGGATATGACTCTTACCTATGATGATGTTGAAGCACTCAAGACCATCACGGAAGCCGGTACACTTGATAACGAGAAACGGAAACAGATAAAAAGCAAGGCAGGAGTCTACATAGGGGGCACCACTGATTTTGATATTTCTTACATGGAAAGAAGCCTCACAGGAGCTTACACCTTTTCTGTTTCGAACATCGGAAACAACGCCGCAAATTCCGTAAAAGTTTCCATTCCCCAGCAGGCAAACTGGACCATCACGAACGGCGGCAGCAATTCGGTAGTTCTCGGCAACTTGCAAAAAGGGGACTATACGATTGCGGATTTCAATCTCAAGCCGGCTGCATACGGCAAAGAGCTGCCTCTCAAATTTGAAATCAGCTACACCTCAAGTGACGGGCAGAGACAGGTAGAAAAACAGGAGCTTACAGTTTACACAACAGAGTCCTCTACAAATGAAAATTCAGGGTCTGAAGAAAGCTCAACTGCTTCATTCTCATATAAATTAGTTCTCATAGTTGTTTTGGGAATTGCAGGTGTCCTGGTGTACAGGAAAGTTTCCAAAAAGAGAAAAATGAATGAGTGAATCCCGCGAAATTTAAACACCCAGATAAAATGAGCCATTTAATGATCAGATCCGGGAAGAGACGAATGAAAGCTTAATGTCCGAAGGCTGTGGTGCGATGAAACCTGCAAAGATACTCAGAATTGCCTTTAACATGGTAAAAGCCAACAAACTACGTAGCTGGCTGACCATTATAGGGGTGATCATAGGCATTGCCTCGGTAATGGCCATTGTCACAACCGGGGAATATTTCCAGGAACAGGTAACCAAAACCATGGAAGAGCTGGGTGGAGATACGATCACCATCGTTGCCTCTTACCCATTTAATTTTGAGGAGGCAGATTACTCCCAGGTAAGCGTAGAAAGTGAAAATGAAAGTGAAGGCGGAGGCGGTTCCGGAAGTCCTGTGAATTATGAAGAACCGAAAAGCCCGGAACTCACAAAAATGGATGTGTTCACGCTCCGTCGAATTCCCGGAGTACAGTACATCAACGTTAACGTTGAAAGCAGCGCAACAATGGAATTCGGAGGCAAGAAGACCAACGTCTATGTCAAGGGTGTGGACCCGCGGGTCTGGCCTGACATCACCAAGAAAAAGGTAGGAGAAGGCCGGATGCTGCAGCCCGGAGACCGGACTTCAGTGGTAATTTCCGGTGAACTTGCTAACAATGAAGAGCTGGGACGGAAAATAATGGTCAATCAGATGATCCTCCTCAACGGCAAGTCCTACAGGGTAATTGGGATTCTGGCAGATGAAGGAGGGCTATTTGGAGGCTTGGGATTTGGGAGCAGCATCTACATGCCTTACGAGGAAGTTTATTCCCTTCCAACCGATGAAGACAGTTATTATGGTGAAAAAAAGAGGGATGTCTACGATTCCATTGAAGTAAAACTCTACAAAAATGCCGATTACGAAGGTACACTAAAAGAAATAGAGGAAATGCTGAGGCTTTCACGCAGAGTTGATGAAAAGACCCAGGACTTCTATGTGTACTCAGGAAAAGAGAATATGGAAAGCGTCGGAAAGGTGATTAGCGGGCTTACTGCATTTCTGGCATTTATTGCAGGCATTTCTTTGCTTGTAGGCTCTACAGGGATTGCGAATACAATGTTTACATCCGTCCTTGAGAAAACAAAAGAAATCGGGATAATGAAAGCCATTGGAGCACAGAACAAAGATATCATGCTTATCTTTCTCTGCAACGCTGCAATGATCAGCCTTGTAGGCGGAATAATAGGAATTCTACTTGGCACAGCTGTCGTACAGGCGATATTGCTCCTGATCTCAATGAAAATGCAAACCCCCTTTGAATTTGCCCTCAGCATAAAAGGGACCATAATCGCAACTCTTGTCTCGATCATCGTGGGCCTGATTGCGGGCCTGGTGCCGGCAAAAAATGCTTCGGAACTGAAGCCAGTGGATGCACTGAGGTATGAATAAAGAACTCAGGGCTCATTACGAAATAACCTGGTGCATCGATTCCAAATTCTGGACAATGAGTTGTCCATAAAAGAACCAAAGATGGACACGGATAAAAATGGATAAAAATGGATTGAGGCCATCTGTGTTTATCCGTGGCTCATTCATGATAAACGGGATCGATGAACCAGGCAAAACAAAACTATTTTGGAATTAATCGACGAAGCACAGGAAGGATGCAGAGAAATGAGGATATATATTTTTATTTTTAACTATGGATAAAAGCATCAATAACTCTATATAATTAAAAAAGTATGTACCTGATAAAATTATATGAAGTGAGAAAAATGGATAGTATAAAACTGTTTAAAAAGGTTACGGATGCGATTACTACAATTATCCTTTACGTACTGCTGCTGGCTTTAATTGTGGGAATGGCAAAAACCTTACTGGATATTCGCTTCATTATTTTTGAGTCCCTTGAAAGCGGATTCAATCACATGGTGACAAGTGTACTGACAGTTTTTATTGTTATTGACCTTTTCACAGCTTTTGTTGATTACCACGAACACGACCGGATCAAGCTTACGAATATAACGGATGCCACAATTTTAATAGTCCTGCGTGAGATCGCTGTGGGCCTTTATGCCCAGAAGTTCGGGTATGAATTTGTTTTGAGCCTTTCTGTACTGCTGCTCGTGCTGGGCATAATGAGAGTGCTTACTATCACATATTCCCCGGCAAAAACCCAGGGATCTTATACTGCTGTGCAGAATGAAGGGCAACCTTCAAAACAAGGTATAAGCGCCGTAATTGATCGATGCAAGCCTGCTTCTGAAAGCAATTAATCTTTTTTGAAGGCGGTTCAGCAATTTTTTCCTCTGCCCCCCATAAGGCAGATGAGAAAAATATTTATCTTTTTTTTGATTCAGACGGATTATGGGAAATTCAAAAATCAAGTTGTTCTGGCGCACCCCGTGGCAAGCTACGGGGTATTCGACTGAAATAAAACAAAAGGGGAAAAGGGCTCTGCAGGGATCACTACAGAGCGCCAAAAAAACTTTGGAGCACTTCAAAGCCTTATGTAGCTCTTTTATACTTCGATGATATCCATCACATCAAGCCGCATCGTCGGAGGGACCTCTTTTTCCGGCACCCCCACCCTTATAAGCATCTGGATTGTTTCGTTTTCCCCGGCGTATTCTTCATGAATCTCCTTATATAGTCCAGCCATTTCCGGATACTCTTCAGTAGCCTGGCTCAGGGGCTGCATGGCATATCCCATGTCTGCGGCTGTTAACAGGAAGCGACTGTAGAGGATACCGGATTCAACCTGGGCCGTGCGGCTGTTGCCTTTTGTGATTATCAGGGCATATGCGGGAGTGTTTTCCACGGCAGATTCGGTCTGGCTGAGGAAAGAATCCCTTGAGGCTTCAGGGCTGTTCATTGAGGGAAAAAGGGATACGAGGCCCTGGAGTACATGAACTTTGAGGGGCGAAAGCCCCTGGCCTTCCATGGTAAAACCGTAGCGAAACTCGTTCTTCTGCCATTCGTTGGGCCTGAAAAGTTCGGAGCCTTCGACCTGGATACGGTCAAGCCCCGCCTCGACCTCAGCCGCCCTGAAAGCAATGTCCCCGAGTTTTTCAAGGTCCTCAGGAGCCTGGAAGATGACTATTGTGACATTTTCCGTGCTCAGGGCTTCGAGTTTCTCCACATCTTCTGCCTGAAGTTTTGTTTCTTTATAAGGAACTCTGTATGTGTCCGGAACGAACATCGCATCATAGAGAGGCGAATTTTCAGTCCCTGCACCGGTTTCATTTTCCCTTAACTTTTGCAGGGCCACCCTGGCAACAGGTTTGCTTCCCAGATTTGCTGCCGTCCCATCAGGCCCGTATTCCCCTTCGGGGAAAAGCTGCATGCCGGTTTCATACCCAAGCTCTTCTCCGGCAATCCTCACGTATTCAAGGAAGGTCCCCTGGCTGATTGTCACCTGCCTGCCCGGTGGATCGGCTTTGGGGCTGAGCCTGTCCGAATCGACGTACAGGAGAAAGCTGTCATTTCCCTCAAGGACCACCTTCCAGGACTGCAGGTTATGGGAATTCGGGGAAAGCATCCCGTGGGCCAGGACCTGAACCCTCGGGTCTTCGAACTGCGTGTGATAGGTCCCCGACCAGGGCTCAAGATATTTCTTCGGAAGAAAGGCTCCGTCTGCCATAACCAGTGAAAAAATGCCGATTACGAGAATCCCTAAAACTGCAATTACAGCCTTATGTCTGGTGATCAAAGCCAAAATTTTACCCCCGAATTGGAGTTTTCATTAAAATCGATAAACTTCGAGTCATAAGATGCCAGCTCATGATATGCCATATTTTTTTCAACCTCCTCTTTGGGCAACTACCTACCTATGGAATTGCTTCATTTCGAGTTTTGTTTCTTCTTATCATTTTTTACGTTCTCGATCTTAAACGTATGGCTTCTACCCATAGGAGCTTGTTTAAGAAAAGATCTCCCGAACCTAAGTACAAAGAAACAAAGGAAAGGTCACCAGGTATGCACTATTTATTTTTAAAAAAATAAGATATAATACTGCGGGAACCTGTATATAATCAAAAAAATATGAAAGTCTTTGTTCATCAGGAGGGAAAAAAGGATAGTATAAAATTATTTAAGCAAGCCTGCTTCAGAAAGCAATTAATCTCTTTTAAAGATGGTTCAGCAATTTTCCCTCTGCCCCCCATAAGGCAGATGAGAAAAATATTATTCTCTTTTTTGATTCAGACGGATTATGGGAAATTCAAAAATCAAGTTGTTCTGGCGCACCCCGTAGCAAGCTACGGGGTATTCGACTGAAATAAAACATCCGTAGATATATAAATGATGTACATATTTTTATAGAGATTGAAGTTTTGTACAGGAATATAAAAGGCTATTTTTTATAAAAACGGATGTGATTTGCATTAGAGACACGCAGGAGTTCATTTTTTCGTTCCTTGATGGTTTCCTTGAAGGGGCTTGCATAGTCAATTCTGAGGGGAAAATTGAGTTTATTAACGCTCTTTTTTTTGGTGCTACCGGATGGGACCGGACAGATCTGATGGGAAAGCAGATCAGTGAGCTTCCGGTCCTGGACAGTAATGGAATTGAGGTTAACCTGTTTAATCGGATAAAACATGGCCTGGATGAAAGCTTCAAAGCAAATATAGTAACAAATAGAAACACGATTAAGAAAGCTATTTTCAGCTGCAAAAAGTTGAAGGTTGGGGAACAGTTGAAATACTGTGTTTTTGTGAGGGAGCAGGACCATCCCAAAAGTAACAATGAAACTCTGAAAATAGCAGAAATATGCAATTGCCCGGTATTCGAGCAGTTCCCGATAGGCATAGCCCTTGTGGGAATAGGTGGCAAATGGATCAAGGTAAATTCCACACTATGTGGGATTTTAGGATATTCCGAAGCCGAACTTCTGGAACTGAATTTTCAATCCCTTACTCACCCTGATGATCTTGAACTGGACCTGTGTCATTTCAATGAAATTATAAATAAGTCGGCAGGGGCCTATCAGACCGAAAAACGCTACATAAGAAAAGACGGAACCCCTATCTGGACCAGGGTTTCAACCTTCATGATCAGAACTCACGAAAACAGGCCTCTATATAGTGTCTCCCATATTGAAAATATAGACGAGAAAAAAAAAGCGGTACTTGCCCTGAAAGAATCCCAGGAACAGCTGAAAGCGATATTCGAAAATGCCAGCGAATGCATCGCTATCATAGAACCCAATGGCTGTTTTCTGGATATGAACAAGATGACATACGAGATTCTGGGTTATTCCAGGGACGAAATGTTGAAAATGGAGCCTCATGACATTGTTGCTCCCGAATCTGCCGATAAGTTAGCCACAGGCCTCGAGGCACTGACGGAGAACCATGCAATCCTTGATCTTACCGTTACTCGCAAGGACGGGACTCCCATTCAAGTTGAACTGAAAATGCAACTTATCGATTACGGGGAAAAGAAAGCCATACTTATGGTTGCCCTGGACATGACCAAGTGCAAGAAGGCTGAAGAAGCTCTTCTAAACCAGGTACAATTTTTGAAAACTCTGCTTGATACTATTCCTGCCCCTGTTTCTTACAAAGACAGGGACGGAAGGTACCAGGGCTGCAATGAGCTCTTTGCCAGCACGATTCTGGGCCTCCCGGCAGAGAAGATTATCGGCCGCACCGTGGATGAGTTTGCTCAGGAAATCCCGAAAAACCTGGCTTCCATTTACAGGGAAAAGGACCTTAAGTTGCTTGAAAATGGAAGGACACAGTATTATGAAGGAGAGGTCCTGTGCGCAAACGGAGAGGTCCGGAATTTTCTCTTCAATAAGGCAGTATATAGGGACATATCAGGTAAATCCACCGGGATTGTTGGAGTGATGCTGGACATAACCAAACGCAAGCAAGCAGAAGAAGCCCTGAGAGAATCTGAAAACAAACTCCGGATTATTTTTGAAAATATCAGTGACGGAATTGCTCTTCATGATATTGAAGGCCGTTTCTTTGAGGTCAATCAGGTAGCATGCGAGCAGAGTGGTTACAGCCGGGATGAAATGCTGCAGATTACCCCGGAAGTCCTGGTAAGATCAAAGAGGATTTATTTTGAGCACCTTGAGGAGATATACCTGAAAGGGAGTGCTATTTTTGAAGTAAATTACATGCGTCAGGACGGGGCTGTCATCCCTCTCGAAATAAACAGCCGAATTATCGAATATGAAGGGAACCCGGCTTTGCTTAGCGTTTCTCGAGATATAACCGAGCGCAAGCAGGCTGAAAAAGCCCTCATGGACTATGCGAGGCAGCTTGAGCACTCCAATAAGTTAAAAGAAGAAATGGAACAAATAATCAACAACAGCCCTGTAATTGTCTTTTTATGGAAGTATGAGGAAGGCTGGCCAATAGAGTTTGTATCGGAAAACATTACAAGGTTTGGGTATGAAGTAGAGGATTTAATCTCAACCTCAAAAAAGATTTTCTACACGGACATTGTCTATCCGGAAGACCGTGGAAAAGTGGGGGATGACGTTACCAGAAATGTGGAAGCTGGCTGTGACGTCTATACCTCTGAATACCGGATCTTTACCAAATCCGGAGAAGTCCGCTGGGTGGATGAAAGAACTTTTATCCAGAGGGACGGAAAAGGTGAGATCCATCTTCAGGGTATCATCCTTGATATAACCGAACGCAAGCAGGCTGAAAAAGCCCTCGAGGAGAAGATCCAATTTTTAAAAATCCTGCTTGATACAATCCCTGCTCCGGTTTTTTACAAAGGCAGGGACCTGAAATATCAGGGCTGCAATGAACTTTTCGCCAGTAATGTCGCCTGCCTCTCGAAAGAAATGATCATCGGGCACACAATAGAAGAACTCCCCGACTCATTATCAAAAGGGATGGTTTCTTTTCATAAAAAAAGCGATCTTAAGCTGCTTAGATACGGAGGAACAAAGTGTTATGAAAGCAAGGTTATATGTAAAAATGGGGAGCAGCGAGATTTTGTATTCAGTAAGGCAGCATACAGGGATGTATTAGGAGAGGTTGTGGGAATTATCGGGGTGATGCTGGATATAACTGAGCTTAAGCAAGCCGAAGAAGACCTGCAAATTAAGAACACTGCTATAGAATCCTCCATAAGTGCCATAGCTTTTGCTGACCTTAACGGAAACCTGACTTACGTGAACCCTTCTTTCATGAAATTGTGGGGATATGGGAATAAGAAAGAGTTGCTGAGAAAAAACAGCAAATGCCTCTGGGAAAAAGAGGACAAAACAGCAGAAATTTTCTGGAGGACGTTTTCCGAAGAGAAGTTAGAAGGGGATCTGGTTGCCAGAAAGAAAAATAACTCATTTTTTGATGTCCATCTTTCGGCAAACCTGCTCCGGGATAAAAATGGCCGCGAAATAGGGATAATGGGATCGTTTGTGGATATCACTCAAAGGAAAAAAACAGAAGCAGCTTTAAATGAGGCAAAGCTGAATGCAGAAACCGCAAACCGTTCCAAAAGTGAGTTTTTAGCTACTGTGAGCCACGAACTGAGGACCCCATTAAATGCCGTAATCGGTTTTTCAGACCTGCTGCTCAGCCAGGTCTTCGGCCCATTAAATGAAAAGCAGCTAAAGCACGTGAATAATATTTCAAAGAGTGGAAAGCACCTCTTAAGGTTAATTAATGATATCCTCGATCTCTCAAAGGTTGAAGCCGGAATGACAGAGCTTAACCTTGAGAACTTATCCCTGCAGGAAGTGGTCGAGGAAATAAAGACAATGCTGATACCACGTTCGGCTCAGAAGAACATCCGTATAATGTGCCAGATCAGCCCGAAAACACCTACCCTGAGAGCCGATAAGACCAGGTTAAAGCAGATATTATATAACCTGGTGGGCAATTCCTTAAAGTTTGCACCCAAAGAGAGCACTATTAATATATCCTCCAGGTTTTCGGAAGACAAGGTACTTATCAGTGTTGCAGACTTTGGACCGGGAATTCCGGAAGCAGCCCATCAAAGTATTTTCCAGCCCTTCGTGCAACTTGAAAAATTTGAGTCAAGAGAGCAGGAAGGAGCAGGTCTTGGCCTTGCACTTGTTAAACGCTTTGTGGAGATGCACGGCGGAGAAGTTTGGGTTGAATCCGAAGTTGGGAAGGGCAGCATTTTTACTTTTACCATGCCTATAATACACAAAAATGAAAACTGATACTTCAAGGGTAGCATTATTTAAGCCTGATCTCTAATTCCGGTGTACCAAAAATGGAGAACAAAAATCAGAAAACCATTTTTAAGAATATGAGTATCCATAATCCGATTATCCTGAAAATTTACGATTCTCTCCTTGATTCCTGCGGCCCGCAGGGCTGGTGGCCCCTTATCGAGCTTCATGACAAAGGCGGGACAAATCCCACAAAAACCGGCTCGGTTCAGGGATATCATCCGGGGGACTACAGCTATCCGCAGACGGGAAACCAGCAGTTTGAGATCATATGTGGGGCACTGCTTACCCAGAACACAGGCTGGCCGCAGGTTGAAAAGGCTCTCCTTAACCTCAAACGGCTAAACGCCCTTGACCCGGTAAAAATGATTTCCCTTGACCCGGAGACCTTAAAAGAAGCCATCAGACCAGCAGGTTACTACAACCAGAAAGCTGAACGCCTCAAAATCCTTGCCGGATGGTTCTCAAATCTGAAAGACAGAACCCCGACCCGGGAAGAACTCCTCTATTTAAAAGGTGTGGGGCCCGAAACTGCCGATTCAATCCTGCTCTACGCCTTCAAACAGCCTTCTTTTGTGGTCGATGCATATACAAGGAGAATAGTAACGAACCTGGGTCTGGTAGAAGAAAAGGCAAAGTATGATGAAATAAAGGCCCTTTTTGAAGAAAATCTTCCGGAAGACCTTGCTGTGTATCAGGAGTATCATGCCCTACTGGTGGAACATGCCAAGAGATATTATCAGAAGAATAGAAACTCTGTGAAATGTCCGCTTCTGGAACTTGCCGGGAACTAAAAGAGTTTTTGGGGAAAAGAAGTTATTTACGGGCGAAATTTCAGTTGAAATTCCATCTGTATAATTTTCTTTATCCTTAGCAAGTATTTGTTTTAAATTATTTGTTTTGCAGTTAAATACTTCTTACTCAATCCAATTTGTCGTCGTGCAGTGTTTTGTGATTTTCAGTTTATTTCTTCCCTTTATCGGAAAGAAGCAATATTCCTCTTAACGCCTTATTCCGTACTTATAAGAGCTTTATTCCATCCCAATCGGAAAGTTCTGCGTCAAGAACTCCTTCATGAACCATCTTCTCAATCTCGTTTTCTACCTGTCCGTAAGTGAACTGATAGTCGTATGAGATCGCTGAGATTACATCCGGGCTATGGCAGAACCTGTCCGGAAATGCCTTATTGAACATTGCCACGTTCTCGATAATTAAGTTTCTGAGTTGTTCCATTTTTATATCACCTGTTTTTATTTTAATTTATATTTTATTTTTACTTTTGTCTGGTTTCTGTTATCTCTTCGACATAGTATAGTTGTCGAGTATCTATAAATAGATTATCCCAGTAATATATGTATGGCATATGCACCTATATATTTTTAGTTTATCTATTTGAGTATATTTCTTTTAATATAAATTACTCGCACTGAATATTTACTCAGTTAACTTATATAACTTTTGTGCTCAGTGGAATGGAAAAGCATAGATAAAATACCCGGAGAAAACAATTAATTAGAGTTAAAGTATACTATAATATTATAGTTTATTTCTAAGTAACGAATTTTCTGGTTTGCAAGTATCGGCTTTCGGGCTGAAGGTCATAAGAAGGGAAATCCCGAAAGGAAAAGGAGAAAAATGGACCAATTTCCATCAATGAACCCGAATCCTGTGCTCCGTCTGGATAAAAATGGGACAGTTCTTTACTCAAACAGCGCAGGTGAATCCCTGCTGCAAAAATGGAGTGTGGGAGTTGGAGAAAAACTACCTTCCTGTATCGGAGATTTTGTGCAGAGGGTACTTTCTCTGAATAGCCCGGAAAAAATGGAAGTTAAAGTGGGAAAAAAAGTATACCTGATCACGTTTCACCCTTTGCTTGAAGAATACGTAAACGTTTACGGATTTGATATAAGCGGTCAGAAAGAACTGGAAGAAAAACTCCGTATCAAGGAAAGACAGCATGATGTTCTTTACAAGATAGGGAGGATAGCCCTTGCGTCTGAAAGCCTTCAATCCTTCATGGACGAAAGTGTAAAGCTGGTTGCCAGTACCCTGAAACTCGAATACTGTAAAATCCTGGAACTTTTACCCGATGGAAATTTCCTGCTCAGGGCCGGAGTAGGGTGGAAACCCGGACTTGTGGGAAAAGCTGTCATTGAGGGGAAAATGGAATCCCAGGCAGGATACACCCTTTTTTCAAAAATCCCCGTTATCGTAGAAAACCTCAGGGAGGAAAAGCGTTTCAGTACCCCCAAAATTTTGAAAGAACATGGTGTAGTAAGCGGGATGAGTGTCACCATAGGAAACAGGGAAAACCCCTTTGGAGTGCTGGGAGCCCACAGTACTAAAAAAAGGAAGTTCACAGGAGAAGACACCTATTTCCTCAATTCGGTGGCATTTATGATTGCAGAAGTAATCAAACGCAGGAGTGCAGAAGAGGAACTGAAGCAGCACAGGGAACAGCTTGAAGAATTAATTAAAGAAAGGACCTCCGAACTTACAAAGGCAAATGAGCAGCTTTCCCGGGAAATTGCAGGGCGCAAGCAGGTGGAAAAAGCCCTTCAAAATAACGTCAATTTCCTGGAGACAGTTCTTGATGCGATACCTGCGCCCATTTTTTACAGGGACCTGGACTACATTTACCAGGGCTGCAACGAGATGTTTGCCAGCTATATCCTGGGCCTTCCGAAAGAAAAAGTCATAGGACACTCCATGTATGAGTTTACAAAAGAATTTTCGGAAGAAATGACCCGGATCTCCGAATATAATGACAGGATGCTGCTGAAAGAAGGAATAAGTCTGCCTCATGAAGTACAGATAAGATGTGCAGAAGACGGAATAATCAGGGACTTTTTAGTCCATAAAGCTACATACAGTAATGTCGCAGGGGATGTAATCGGGATTGTAGGGGTATTACTTGACATTACCAAACGAAAAAAGGCAGAGGAAGCCCTTTTAAAAACCGAGAATCTCCGCAAAAAAGAGATTCACCACAGGATCAAAAACAACCTCCAGGTGATATCGTCCCTGCTGAGCCTCCAGGCTGAACACTTCAGCGATGAAAAAGTTAAAGAGGCTTTTCAGGACAGCCAGAACCGGGTCATATCAATGTCCCTTATCCACGAGGAACTTTACAAAACCGGGGACTCCGAAAACCTTGATTTTACAGCCTACCTCCGAAAACTGGCAAAAGAACTTATCCAGTCTTATAAAATCGGGACAGAGGACATCCGTTTAAAGCTGGACCTCGAAAACGTATCCCTTGGAATGGACACGGCGATCCCCCTCGGGATCATTGTCAGTGAACTTGTTTCCAACTCCTTAAAACACGCTTTTCCCAGGGGAAGAAACGGGGAAATCCGGATCAAATTCCACCGGACAGAAAATGATGATACCTCTCAGTTTACGCTGACCGTTTCGGATGATGGAGTGGGGATGCCGGAAAAGATCGATTTCAGGAATACCCCCTCCCTGGGACTTCAACTTGTAAACGCCCTGGTAGAACAGATAAATGGGAGTATTGAACTAGAAAAAGGGGTGGGAACAGGATTCAGGATAAAATTCAAAGAAAATTCAGGCTGAAGAAACAAAAAGGGATCAGAAAATAGTTTAAGGGTCCCAAAAACCATTAACGTTTGTTTTTTTAAATTCAACTGCCTTTTTTCAAATTTTAGACCTCAGGTCATATACCAGGTGCTCCGGAGTCAATTAGCCGGGATTATTCCAAAATAAGCAAAATGGAATCTCCTGTTTTGTTCCTGTCAGGCGCCGGGTGCGGCTTGAGGCGGTGGGCTTCGAGCAGATGAAAACACAATCTTCAACGGCACTGGAAAAATCGAGAATCAAAATATCGGCTATTTAGCAGTGACGACAAAAAATTCATGGAAAATTTAACAGCTCAGGAATTATGCTGAAAAATGCTTTTACGAGCCATACTGCGAAAATCAGGAATAAAATGTAGACAATAGCTTCTGCCATCTGTCCCATAGATTTAAATTAGGCGCATAGTACATAATATTTTTTATTAGACAGTAAATTCTTATTTTTATAATTGTATATAACTATGTCAGAAGAAACAGAAAACCAGCCTGCAGAATTCAGGTTTAGAAATTGAGGTTTAACTGGATGGCATTAAACATGGCACCTGTTATTAAATCTGTTGAACTTCCCGGTAAGGTAGTACTCCAATATGTTGAGCAGGGAGATGTCTCGGGCGTCCCAGTGCTGTTTTTGCACGCCATTGCAGACTCCTGGCATGCCTTCGAGCGCTTACTGCCTCATCTGCCCGGATATATACATGCTATAGCTCTGACACAAAGGGGCCATGGAGATGCGAGCCGCCCTGAGGCGGGTTATAGACCGCGTGATTTTGCGGCTGACCTTCTGGTTTTTATGGACATACTTCAGCTTGAAGCAGCCATAATCATAGGAGGTTCCAGTGGCGGTATTATCGCCCGGCGCTTTGCAATCGACCACCCCGAACGCACTCTCGGGCTTGTGCTCCTTGGCTCTCCCTTCACCCTTAAAGATAAACCGGGCCCTCAGGAACTGTGGAACTCTATAATATCAAAAATGACAGACCCTGTTGACCCGCGAATGGTCCGCGAATTTGCAGAAGATACGCTTGCTCAGCCAGTGCCTCAGGATTTTTTAGAAATGCTGGTGCAGGAGAACCTGAAAGTCCCTGCGCGCGTATGGAAAGCGACATTTAAAGGCCTCATGGAAGATGATTCTTCCGGAGAGCTCGATAAGATCAGGGCACCCACCCTGATTATCTGGGGGGACAGGGATGCATTCCTTCCCCTGAGCGACCAGAAAGCCCTCACAGAAGCGATCTCATGCTCACAATTCGTTGTGTATCCAGGTGCCGGGCACGCTTTCTATTGGGAAGAGCCGGCTCGCGTTGCTTCGGATATTGTTGCATTTATTGAAGAGATTGCCGATTGATTGAAATGCTACGGAGGGCAGACCAAGTCCTTTATTTCTGAAAGACCTATTACTCAAAATTTTTTTTAAAATCATTTACAGAAGGCGGGTAAAAAGCCTGGAGTTTTTGAAAGCCGAAACATGGTAATAGCGGGCAGTTCGCTGGAATAAGACAAACAGAAAACACGAAGATTGCATACATGATCAAAACCAAAATGAAGTAAAACGAGGTAAAACGAGATAAAATAGAAGGAAACAAAATGAAGTATTAAAAAGGGTGCTAGTGACCCATAAGGTCTGATCCACAATTTAATGTAGTTCTGTACTTAAGTTCTACTTATTTAAGTCATTACTTAGTCAAGTTACTACTTAGTCAAGTTACTACTTAGTCAAGTCACTACCTATTTAAGTTACATACCTTCTTTGTACGTCTTCTTCATAGATTTGGGACTGACCTTATGGATCAATTATAATTATGTCATTAAAGGTATAAAAGAACAACGACAGGATCCTTTTTTCTTTAGCAAGTAATAATTACCGGATATATGGTCCATGTTTAAATGATTGGCTAACCATAGATGGCTAGCCAGACTTATTAAACGAGTATTTTATTAAACGAGTATTAGCACATCCCCAGGGCTTTAAGGAGCTGCTTTAAGTCTGCCTTTGAGCTCTCGACAAAGACTCCCCTTGTGCCTGAGATCATAACGGTCCAGTCGCCGCCGCTGTACATCCAGTTATTCTGAGGCACCCAGTTCATCTTGTAAAGCAGTGTGTAAGCACTTGCCAGAGCGTCGAACATCATGTTCACGGTCCCGCAGAACTTGGCAGTCATTTCTGCCATCTCTTTGGGCATCTCGGTTTTGGATTTGTACTCCACAAGTTTTCCTTCCGGGCTGAAAATCCCGGCTGCTGCTACGCCGTCAAATTTCAAAAGCTCATCTAACGATAGGTTGCACTCTTTTTGGTTCATGTATTTCCCCCAATAATTCCAGTATATACCTGTGAACTGTTCGCTAAATCTAAAAAGTTACGGGCTTCCTGCTTCATTTATCGAATTGCCTTTTACAAATCCACAGGCTCTATCCGTTTCCATGCATAAGAATTAGTTCAGCGAACAATCTTTCCTTCGGGCATGATTTTTGCATAAAGGAATGAAAAGTGATTGGTACAATATTATATAAAAATATCAAATTAAAAAATGAACGTTCAAAACTTTCTTTTAAGTTAAGATTTCTCATGAATTATAATTATCTCAGATTAGAATAAGATATTCATTTAATTATATAAGCGTTGGAATATAATTTATGATATATAATAAATGGCGTAAAGGGCTGGAAAGGGCTAATGAGTTTAGATGATTATTATTTTGAAAAGGCCTGCACTCACTATAAAAATAAGGAATTTGAAGAGGCCATAGAATTATTTTCTTAGGCTGTGGAAAGTTCCATTAGAATGAAAGATTTCAAGATAAAAGCTGAAGCCTTACTCTACAAAGGTAGTGCTCTCTATGAACGCGGATTACAATTAGAAAAAATTCAGAATTTCGAAGAGGCTCACCAGAAATTTACGGAAACTAAAAAAATTTTCCAAGAATTCAAATCGGATCCGAGCTTGATAGAATCTTTGGAGAATGAGCTGAAGAGTTTTTACTATTACAAAAAAGGGCTCTTTTGTTATCATATAAAATATTATAATACTGCCATCGATACATTTTCTAAGGCGCTCAAATTAAAGGAAACAAAAGGAAAAGTATTTTTCCAATTGAGTTTAGCTTATTATAAAATTGAAAATTTTGAAAATTCCGCTAAATATTTCAAAGAAGCTATAAACAGTTCTTATTATGACAAGGAAATCTTAGCTCAAGTAGTAGAAAAACTTAGTAATACTTTTGAGAAGGGATTATTTTATTACACTCTCAAAAAATATGATGATGCAATCCAAGTTTTTGATAAAGTAAAAAACCATGATGAAGAAGAGGCTTTCTATAAAGCTCTTTCCCAATACGAGCTCAAAGAATTCAAAAAATCTTTAAAACAATTCGGATCATTAATAGATAAAGATTCGGAGATAGCTGCTAAATCATGTTATTATAAAGGCCTCATACTTCACGAACTTAGAAATAATTTTAAAGACCAAGAGCTATTAAAAGCTGTTTTTGATGGATATGATACGGTTTCTATTGGAGAAAATGAGAAAATTGAATTAAAAGAAGAATCTCAAAAATTTGTCAATAATAAAGAGGGCAAAAACTTAAAAGAGTATATATCATGGGATGTGGGCAAGAAAACAAAGTTTGTAAAATATTTGAATGATCCATCAAATAACGAACCAAAAGCAGAAGAAATTCTTCAAAGAATTATTGATATAGAATCCCAGACAGCTTTTGAAGAAGCCTTAAACAAATATAACGAGATCATAGAATCTTCCCAAACTTTTGGATTATATTACGATAAGGCCCTTGTTTTAGATGAGCTCAAAAGATACAAAGAAGCCATTGAATCTCTCGATGAATTCCTTAAAAACAAGCCACGGGATGCAAAAGCCTGGCTTAAAAAAGGAACTATTCTTTTCAAAATTGCAAAAGATGAAGGGATTAAAACTACTTTTGAAGAACCAAAAACAGAAACCGAAACCGAAAAAATCTCTTGTGAAAAAGAAATAACAAGAATTAAAGCAGCTAAAGATGCTCTGAAAAAATCCTCATGGCATTTTAAAATCGATGAAGCGATAGAAACTACTTCTGAAGAACCGAAAACAGAAACCGGAAACGAAAAAATCTCTTGTGAAAAAGAAATAACAAGAATTGAAGCAGCTAAAAATGCTCTGGAAAAATCCATAGGATATTTTAAAATCCTAATTGATGAAAACCCAAAGAATCCAGATCACTGGTACAATAGAGGTACTGCCCATTCAAGTCTTGCTGAAGTTTTCATCAAAACCAGAGATTATCAGGATGCTCTTAAAGAATACGAAGAAGCCGTAAAAGCTTTTGATAATGCTACAACTCTAAATCCGAATTTTGCCCTTGCGTGGAACAATAAAGGCAATGCATATATGAAGCTCAAAAAATACAATAAAGCTATTGAAGCTTTTGAAGAAGCATTTAAAATAAACTCAAATTACTATCTTGCGTTGCATAATAAGGGCGATGCTCTATATTCTCTGGGTAAATATGATGAAGCAATTAGAATATATAACCAAGTAATATACGAAGACGAAACTCAAAAAAAGGAAAGAGAATCCGATCCAAATATTTACAAATCCTGGAACGACAAAGGTCTTGCACTTTATAAACTCGAAAGATACGATGAAGCTGTAAAAGCTTTCGATAAAGCACTTGATATTAACCCGACTTTTGCTGATGGCTACATAAATAAGGGGCTCGTTTTTTACAAACTTGAAATGCTTTCAGGGGCAAGAACAGCTTTTGAAGAAGCTCTAAAAATCGAGCCCGGCAATGCACGCGCTTCCAACAATCTAGGAGTTGTTCTTGCCAGAGACGGAGAATTGGATCGAGCAAAAAAACTTTTTGAAAATACTTTTCAAGAAAATCCCGACTTTATTTTAGCACATGCCAACTTAGCAGAACTACTTTTAAACAGTGGTGGAATTGAAGAAGCTTCCAAAAACATAAAAATTATTTCAATAGATGACAAAAACCCTGATCCTAATATGGGTTATATTCATTTCCTGGATGGGCGAATAAAAATCGAAAATATGGAAAGTAAGGAAAAGAAATATAGCGAGGCAGCTAAATCATTTGAAAAAGCAACTTCCTTCAATGTAGATAACCCAATATTTCTTCTCTGGTCGGTTTATGCCAAATACCTTTGCCAAAAATTTGAAACTGGTGGGAAAGCAAACTCTTCTGAGAAACAAGATTCTTCTGAGAAACAAAATTCTGAAAAGGAGGATGTTTCACCAAAAGCTGAAGATATATGTTCCAATGAGCTTTCTAATTCAATTGTATCTGACTTAGGAAAGGTATTGAATTTTTGTAATGCACCTGTGATCAAAAAAGACTCGCTGCAAAAACTGCTAGATCAAAAGTTATTATGGAAGATAACAGTCGCTATAATATTTTTGTATGGACTAATTTATCTTTTTAAGTTTTTAGGGTCCAATATTCAAAATATATTTAGTATTCAAATACTGAACAATTTGGAATTAATAGCAATAGGATTGATCCTATTATTTGTACTATTTGATAGAAAATTGATATGGCCAATAATAATAATTTTAATATCGTTATTTGGGCCTTTTTACTTATTTGATAGTAATATATGGATAGCTTTGATTTTAATAATAATAGCGTTAGTCACATTACCCAGACTGCTCGACAGAAAATTATTATGGCCAATGATAAAAGTTATAGTATTACTTTTGCTTTTTTATTCTTTGTCAATAAAAACTATACTGGTACTACTATTACTAATTTTGTTATATGAACTAATTTTTGGATTAATACAGAAACCTGATCCATTTAGCAAATTAATTGATTGGCTATTATCTCTTAAAGAAAACATATTAGAAATTAAAATAAAAGAGCATCTTATTAGGTTCGACAGGTACAAAGAAATCAAAGCATACACCCTGTACCTCCAGGGTTACTTTTACTTTAAACTTCAGGATTACACAACCGCTAAAGAGAAACTTAAAGAATGCATAAACCTGAGGCCAGACACCAGGACTGATAAAGCTTCCAGAGAACTTCTTGATAATATCTGGAAGCACAAAATAAAACCACCCTTCTGGACTTACTGGTTTAATTCGCCTGTTAATACCTGGAGAAGAAGAACTTTTGGCATATTCGTTATACTTGGGATTTTATTGATACTATTTGTACATACGGAAAATCCACAACCTGTAGCCTGGAATGAGTCTACGTCCAATGATTCACGGAATTTTATTCCCGGACAGATAAACATTTATCCCTACATAATTTCGTACTATCCGGCAAATAACACAACTTCAAATCTCACAGGTTCCTCGAGTAACTATAACAACGCTAACGATGAAAATGAAAATGACAACAATAACATTAACAACAATGTAACCTGGAATATTTTAACTCCTGAAAAGGTGAACATTTATCCGGACATACCAGATAATTATTTTGATGCAATCTTACTGCTGATTCTTATCTTGATTCTGATTTCCCCCAGTGTCAGGATCACAGAAAATGTCAAACTAATACTTAAAAAAGGAGGCGATGTAAGCCTCGATTTAGGGCCAATAGCGGCTCCACCGGAATTTAACTTTGAACTTTCTCCTTCCCTGATGTTGGATGTGATCAAAAGACTGGATGAGAACCTGTAAGCAAAAGCTTTCGTGAGCGAGGGACTCCGGAGGACTACATTTCGTTATTTGGTTTTCTCATTTTCATACTGCTTTCCTGTTAGTGATGCCAAATAGCGAATGAAGAAAGCTTTTTTAACTCTAATGTATACTGAAATCTTATGAGACAATGGCCTCTAAATCCAATAATTCCAGAAGAAACGGCTTCGGAAGAAACATTTCTGAAAAAAACAGTTCCCGGAAGAATCCCCCAGAAAGGGGAAGCCGGCTCTTTCTGGGAAGATCGGGGAGACCGATACCACTGCGGAGTCGACCTTTATGTCCCCGAAAATACTGAGGTCCTTTCAATTGAAGAAGGAATCGTTCTGGAAACCGGCCTTATGACTTCCCCCGAGATCCTGCCTTACTGGAACCCAACGTATTACGTGATAATCAAAAACACCTCCGGGATGTTTTGCAAGTATGGAGAACTTGCAGAGTGCAAAGTGAAAAAAGGAGAGAAGGCAGGCTCCGGGCAGTTGATAGGGCGTGTTGGAATGGTCCTTAACTGTGCGAAAATAAATGAATCCTCTCCGTCCTATATCCGGAAATTAAAGAATAAAAACCCCAGCATGCTTCATTTTGAACTCTGGAAGGATAAACCGGTTACCTCCCATAGAGACTATCTCGGAGGAAACTGGTTTTCTGAAGAAAAGCCAGAAACCCTTGTAGACCCTACGGAATATCTGGCATCAATAAGGAACTGAATGAAAAATCAGGCTGATGGCCACGGTTTTTTGCGGCGGATTATGTCATTTATGTCATTTCCGTTTTTATAGTCCGGGCATGCAAACTTTAAGAAGAAGATAATTCCCCAAGAGAAGGAGAATTAACATTCATATGTATGGACTGATGTGAATTTATTTCAAAAAGTTTTTCAATAATTATACCAACTGATACTATGTGTTTTTGATGTTTTTCATCTTGAAAAGCCTATCAATACTACAGTTTAAAATAATAAATAAACATAGGCACATAATAGAAATATATACTTTTTTATAGAGATATTGTATAGCAGACTACTGAATGGATATATCATTAAGACGAATTTGAAAAAATACCTATGATTTGAACATTGTAGTGGTTCCTGCTTAATCGGTTGGTATTATTCAGAATGTCCTGAGATGAAATCTTTTTTCTCTTCTGCGCCTTACAGGGCTGAAACCGTCTCGTCTGCCCGCAAAAACAAATAACAGGCGAATTCCTACTGGTATTAAGAAAAAACGAGATTATAGTGAAATGCCTTCATGGTCCGAAGAATACTTCCCTTGACCCCCGGAGATCGCTTTTCAATTCACAGGTAAATATCGGACGTATCCGCCAGCTTGTCTGGCGGCCCTGCAAAAAAAGAAGAAAAAAGAAGAAAGATAATTAGGATTTACGCACTTGAGGTACAAAATCAAATGCAACATACGGTGTGATAAAATTATTTTTTTAGACAGTATGGGGTTTAATGCTAATGATTTCTCAGTTCAACCGCGTAAGTCCTGATAATAAGAGAAGGAAGAAACAAGAGGTTGAAATTTCCATTAAAAATCAATAAAAACAGACGTGAATAATAGTATTTTTCAGGTATATTTTTATCAGGTTCTGACTGCATCTCCCTACTTATTACTTTAATTTTACTTTATAGCTTTTCTTTCGGGTCTTTTTTCACTTTTTTGAAAGCCGCTCTCCTGTGTTGAGCGTGACAAAAAACAAATTCCCCTGCTGGATAACTTTACTACCCCCTTTATATAAAAGGACGTCAGATTTTTCCGTATGAGGGAAGGAGAAGAAAAAGAACTCACAGCTTATTGCGGGCTTTACTGCGCCGACTGTATCCACTTTCAGAATAAACACAATAAACTTGCGGGGCAGCTGAAAGAGGCACTTGAGAATATAGACTTTCAAAGCTACGCCAGCGTAAAAAGTCCTTTTGGTTCGGAGTTCCAGCAGTATGATGTGTTTCTTACAGTGCTTGAAGCTCTTATAAGCCACTCCTGCTCTGAAGGCTGTCGAACAGGAGAAGGGTGCAGTGAAGAGCCCTGCCAGATAATTCAGTGCTGTAAGGAAAAAGGCTACGAGGGGTGCTGGGAATGCGGGACTTTTGAAGCATGTGAGAAGTTCGAGTGCTTAAAACCCCGCTGTGAAGCTTCGGTAATGCATAACCTCAAAGAGATAAGGGAAAATGGTTTTGAAGGCTGGAGCAAGCGCCGCAGGCCTATTTATAACTGGCAACAGATGTGACCGAAGAAGCGTCTGAAGAAGAGTTTGAACATAAAATGAGCCGCAAAAAACATAATCAAATTTGATTACATGCTGCTGCCATCCGAGGAATTAGCCTGGTTTCTGAAAAAAATATTTTTGTGGGATTGATATGGTGATTCCAGATGAGAAAACATCCCAATATGATAAAATATCCCAAAGCGATGTAAAAATCGAAGCATTCAAGAAACTGCCTGTAATCAAAGATAATTACATTGATAAAGGCGACGGAAAAAAAAATTATCACTGACTTTTTTTGATATGCACGGGAGAACAGGTTTCCCTTCGTGCTTATTATAGATCGGGACGAAAATGCGCCTGCGTCAAGGAAAATCTCAAGTTCTTAAAACCGGGAGCGAACCCGCAAATCTCCTGAGGGAAAAACCAAAACTATAGACCAGAGCTTCATAGACCAAAGATACATCTATCAGCATGCCCGATACCTGTGCAGGGGAGTTATATGCAGGCATTTGTAGGCACAAGCGGCTGGTACTACGAGTGGAATAAGGAAAAAAGCCTGGACTGGTTCGTAAGGAATTCCAAACTGAATACTGTAGAGCTCAATGCAAGCTTTTACAGGTTTCCTTCTCCCAATACGATAAAGAACTGGTCAGTAAAAGGAGCCGGGATGCGGTGGAGCGTAAAGGCTCACATGTCGGTTACCCATAAACATCAATTCAATGAAAGAGCCTTTGAAATATGGAACAATTTCAGGGAACGTTTCGAACCCCTTGATCCTCTGATTGATTTTTACCTCTTCCAGACACCACCAAAGTTCAAGGACATAGGAAAAGTGCTGGACTTTGCAAAAGCCACAGGCCTGGGGAAGAGGTTTGCTTTAGAAATCCGGAACAGAGAAGTGCTGGGAGACGAGGGGCTGTGTGAGGCAATTGTGGAAAAAGTAACTCCCGTATCTGTAGACTCCCCCGACTTCCGAGACAGGATCTTTCCCGGCAAAATTGTTTATTTGCGGATGCATGGGCGAGAAGGCTGGTACTGCTATGCTTATTCAGGAAAGGAAATGAGGGAAACCGCAGGAAAAATCCTTGAAGAAGGCCCGGAAAAAGCCTATGTTTACTTTAATAACGACCACAATATGCTGAAAAATGCAAGAGTGATGCTGGACATCATGAATGAATTGTCAACCTGAGGAGAGCCCTGTGCAGGACTTCAAACATCCCCTCCGACCGGGATCAGAAACTCAGATTCGAGCAATCTTCTGCTCCTGTAAAGCCCCCTGCAGCGGAGTGAAATATCTGTAAACGTAAACCAGGCATTAGAAAAAGATTATTATATTAAGAATATATATTCACAATTGACAAGTTAACTTTAGAAGGTCAAAAATAAGGTTTATCTAAATTATAATGTCAAATTTTATGAAAATTGATCTCTGGTAAATAGGTACCGCGTGAATAACTTATTTTATATATAATAACAGAAGTTAGAATTCCGGGTAAAAAAGGGGAAAAAACATGTTCTGGAGCAAGGACGATATTGTAGAAAGGCTTGCCAAAATCCCGCGCACACTGGAAGACATCTCAGTAGAGATCTTCGATGGCGTACCCTCAACAAATGATTTCTTGCACAGGGTTAGCCTATCGCGGGAAAACAGCCCCGATGCACCATACGTATGCAGACACCTGTACAAAAATGTGAACATAGAGCAGGAATTAATGTATCCTTACCTGGATAGTGCTCTTCCCAACGAATTTGCCATCCGTGCGACACAGTACAGGTTCATGCTGCCCTATGAGATAAGGGGCTGCGGCGTCAGGAAAGAATACCGAATCTTCCAGCCAGGAGAGTTAAATACAAAGTTTCCAATGGCATATGAAAGGCTTCTGGGGATCAAATCCAAATTAGGAACCGATGGAAAAAAGCTTGATTCTGCCGACTGTTACCGCCTGGAAGATGAAAGGTTCTTGCAGTACATTAACACGCCCAAAATCATCATTACCGACCACTACCGTCTGCAGGCCTCGTACGATGCAGCCGGAAACCATGTGTTTGCTGGTGGGATAGGAGTAATTCTCGGCGACCCTTCCATGTACCATTACGTTACAGCCGTCCTTAATTCCTCCATATCAAGAGCCTTCCCGGAAATCTGGAACCGCGAAAAGAAGTGCACCGGCAACACCATTTGCCCTAAAATTCTGAAGAGGTTCCCTATAAAATTCCCAAAGGGCGAGCCCGTTGAAACCCTGATAAGCACAATCTCCCGCTATCTTATTTATCTCAACAGCCAGAAACATACGGCAAGTGTCTGTTCTTTGCCTTACTACCAGAAACTCATAGACTTCTACAAACGGATTATGGACCTCCTGATTCTGGACACCTACTTAACAAACGACCTGGACCCCAGGTTTCTGGAAATTCTTGCAGAAAACATTATCTCTCCCGAAGAAGGATTCGAATACATCACCGATATGAGCCTTCTTATTTCAATGCAGGCCGTAAAGAAAAACATCCTTGATTCCCCGGACTTCCGAAAATGTAAGTTCAACAATGAATTCACCAACATTCTGGCTACCCTGAAAAACAACGTTGTCTGGTAAAAACCAATTAAGATTCAAAAAGAGAAAGGGGAGAAAAATTTCCCCTTTTGTCAAAATATTTTTCAGTCAAACTCCTGTTTTTAAGAGGCTTATTACTGGATATTAAAATTCACTTTGTCCAGCTCATCTCTTTCCTCAGCGTTATACACGTATCCGTCCATAACCACATCAATCACATCAACAGTGTACGCTCCAGCCCCCTGTTTATTTGAGGTTTTCCATTTAATAACAGCTCCCCCGTTTTCGTCAGTAAGTCCCTGAAGCGAAGCTACTTCTTTACCTTCAGAATCAAGGACGCTCAGGAACACGGTGGCACCTGAAATTTGAGAGCCTGTAGAATCCCCTATTCTGAATCCTATGCCCACAGTATCCTTTGGAGCAAATGTACTACTTTGCCCGGCTGGATTGCCCTTTATGTCAACTTCCAGCGTCACCAGGTCACCGACCACAAGCTCGGAAGCCGGAGGTAATGCCGAAGCAGGCCACGTTGTAGATGCCATCTCATAGGGCTCTGCCATACCGTTCTTCAGCCAGGCATCCAGTAGTTTATTCCCTTCTTCTGCAAGGAACGGGTTCGATCCGGTGTTGGCCTTATACAGGAAGAGTACGTACTCCCAGCTTGTGGGCTGGTAGAGGAGTCGTATTTCCGCTTTTACAGCATCAGCTGGAGGGTTCAGGGTTATCTCGTCCCAGTAATTGTACACCCCTTCCGGTCCGGGGTTTCCGTACTGGTCTTCCGGAACCGGAAGTGCATTTCGGATTTTTGCCTCATCGTAGCTCATTCCGTAGGGCGGGATACGGTTATCCATTTCCATTGCATTGTTCAGGACAAAGTGGAACGTCTTATAGGTGGTTCCCCTAGATTGTCCAGCAAGCTCTCTGAGAGTATAATCCGGCTCCCCTGTATAGCGGTCATAGCTCAATGGCAGATCTCCTGGAACATTAAAAGGCGGACTCATAAGCTGGTTTGCCCATTCCTGTGTCATGGCTGGGTGACTCTCGTATATTTTGGTGTTTTTATCCTTGAGGTTCAGAATGGTATTAACAGTGTCATTCACACTATCTCCATCCAGATCTATCTCAAGCTGGACAGGACCATATTTTCCGTCTTCCCTCACAATGTCGTTGCTCGCATTATACCACTTAATATTTACCCACATCCGGCGCCCTTCAGGATAACCGGTGATGAGTTTATGGCCTGCCGTATTTATGACTTTCAGGGTATCGTCGGTTACTTCCAGGACTGCTGCATTCTCAAGCTGTTTCCCGGCCCTACCCTGCCCGGCATCTATTGCATCGTTCTGGGTAGTTGTAAGTCCTCCGCCGAGCCTGAGCTGTCCCATGCCTGTCTCTTATACACATCTCCGAGCCCACGAGACGGACTCCTATC
>NZ_JJQY01000059.1:31205-41075 GCF_000979295.1 Methanosarcina sp. 1.H.T.1A.1
ACCTCTCTATTCGTCGGCAGCGTCAGATGTGTATAAGAGACAGGTTCTGGGTAGTTGTAAGTCCTCCGCCGAGCCTGAGCTGTCCCATGCCGTCCAGATACTGGATAGCATCCGGCACCCAGTAATTGCCGCCGGTAAAGTCATGACGCGGCAGGTCTGCCCTTAATTGAGTTCTGGGTTTATTGGCACCGTAACCCTTTACTGGAGGCTCGTGGCAGCTCTGGCAGCTGAAGTTTCTTACAGTACCGTCCTTATAATTTCCACTGGTACCTGCCAGTTGAGCGCTGTCATAGGCAGCCTTGACCGCACCTGTCTGAAGATCCGAAGGCAGCTTTGAGTAATCAGATACCGGGGTCTGGGAGAGAAGCCCTGATTTATACTCACTCTGGGTCCTCTCCACAATCCCGTATTCATACGGGAAGTTGTTGAAAGCTGCTTTTCCATCTACAGGTGCACCAGGTGTCCCATCATATATTACAGGTTCGGACTCCTCCTGTGCTCCATTACCGATCGCAAGGTCCCCTACAGCCGGATTGGAGACATCATGACAGGTACCGCAGAAATCAACGGAACGGTGGAATTCAGACTGAATAAACCGGTGCTTTGACGTAGCATCGCTATACGGCCCCAGTTTGTCAGGATTGTTCCACATAACATACATTCCGGTTCCATAATATCCTGTAATATTATTAGGATCCGCATACAGATCTCCGAGATCATTTGCCAAAAACGGGTCATTCTGTACACCAATTAGTATAGGGTCGGAATTGTCAGGATTTGTGACCTTATGACAGAAATCACACTCAACACCATCGGAATCCCATGCTGTCAGTCCTGACCCGTCGGTGGGTGTGGAATGCCCGGCAAGCCATCCTCCGGGGCTGTGACAGCGTATGCAGAGGTCCCCCGCTCCATTGAAGTCCTGTTCTGCAACTGCAAGAGTTGCCCAAAAGACCGGGTCACGGCCTGCGTTTGCCATCATACTCCCGCGCCAGTTGAATGCGGGTTCAACGGCTTTGTCATATCCCCCATGGCAGTTATCACATTTGTCAGGAGATTCAAGAAATTTCACTTCATTTGGCTGTGTGCCTGGCTGCATGATATCAGTTGGCACAACATCAGCTGCAAGAGCAGCATAGCAGAATAAAAGCAGGATTGCTATCGAACTCACAAGAGGTTTATTTATTGCACATACCCCCAATATTTGCATTATTTACATACTTAATATTCATGAAACTGATTCTATAAGAAAACGTGTGTTTATGTAATCAGATTTTATAAATTATTTTTAATCTAAGCTATTAATAAGAACATATTTTTTTTAAAAAACTAAATTGTAAAAAAAGAATGGTATATTAATAAAAATTAATAGATGAATATATAAATAATTAATATTTTTTAAAAAAGCTAATTGGATATATAGAACTCAAGTTTTTTTATTTAAAAAATAATTTTAAAAATAAATAATCCAGTTAGGCCCTAATTGAGTTGTATTCATACAAGTTTTTAGAAAACAAGCTTTGCTATAAAGCAACTCATCCTCCTTTTCAGTCAAATTAACCATAATTTTCCATCATAGAGGTCATAAGTTTAGCTGTCGGCTCCTGTCTATCCACACGGAGAGAACCTTCAGATCCTCTGTTCCCATCTTTTCTTTTAAAGGGTCAAGAGCTGAATCAACACTTGCTTTTCAACCGGCTCGACGATGGGGTCAAATGCCCCGTAGACGAGACTGCAATCCTTTTCATCATCTATGGAAAGTCTGACCCGTCAGGCTCAAAAATCAAATCTCGTGGATATTATTTTCTTCGGTAGCTGCAAGCTTTGCCTGCAGAAATTCTTCTTCAGCCTTTTTACGTTCTGAGAGGTCAATGAAACTTTCAACAAAATAACCATTTCCTCCTATTGAGACAGGCACAACATTTCTGAGGATTGGTATGGGCTTTCCTCTGGCTTTGAAAAGTAAATCCTCCGAGAGGTCTCCAGCCGGGTCCAGAGAAAGGTCAGTACATCCTTCTTCCCCGCCCTGGCAGACTAACTGGTGGCAGACCATTCCTATAATTTCCTTTTCAGAATAACCCGTAGTTTTCAGTGCAACCTGGTTTACATCCACAATTTTTCTGGAGGAAGCTTCGATCAGCAGGATACCGCAAAGTGTATTGTCAAGGACGGTTTTGAGCCTTTTCCGGTTCTCATGCTCCCATCTTTCTGCATTTTTCAGGCTGGTAATATCCTGAGCTACAATCTGAACAATATTGTTTTTTCTGTCGATAAGGGACAGGCTAACTTCGATATCAATAATTTCCCCGTCAGGTTTCTGGTGTCTCATTTCAAAGTGAGAAGAATTCTTCTTGAAGGTTTCCTTAAGTGCCTGTTGAAGTTCAGGAAGGTACTCAGAAGGAATGAAGGACAGTAGAGAAATATTACGTGGGCGCCTCTGCCCGAAACCGAAAGTTTCACAACCTTTTTTATTGATATCCAGAACCTTTTTTCCATCCGAAATAATAACAGCGTCATTGGACTGCTCAAATAGAGCCCTGTACATCACATCTTTTTCCCTGAGACCGTCTTCTGCTTCCCTGTAAAGTGTGAGGGTACTTTCGAGTTCCATCCATCTTCGGAGAGAAAATATTCCCAGTCCAAACGAGGTATATATCGAAAGAATGAGCAGGAGTCCCATTCCCTCATGAATGTAATTTTCAACAAACAATACGACAGATTCAAAAAGATTATAGCTAGAAGCTGCCAATGTAAATATAAAACCCAGGACCAGAATAAGCATGAGTTCGTTAGACCTTTTTGTGAACGGCGACTTTGAAATATTTTCCATCCATCATCCCCCTTAAAGGACCAGAACCTGTGTAAACTCCTTACAATACCTGGCAACCTGTGCATGTATCTAATATTGATTTGAATCTGCCGATGTCAATGGGCTTTGATACATATCCGCTGCATCCTGCCTTTAAGAACCGGGCTTCATCTCCCTGCATGGCATGAGCTGTAAGGGCAATTACAGGCGTCCTCCGGATTTCAGGGATCTTTTTGATCTCTTTAAGGACTTCAAACCCGTCAAATCCTGGCAGCTGTGTGTCAAGAAGTATGAGATCGAACCTGTTTTCTTTAACAATTTTGAGAGCTTCAAACCCATCTATGGCTTCTCTACTCTCATAGCCAAAAGTAGTAAGAAGGAACCTGATAAGTTCCATAATTGCAGGACTATCCTCAACTACAAGTATACTTTTCATTTCCATGACCCCTCAATCTGCATATATAAAGAGACCTGGCAAAATACAGATGCTTCTGGCAAATAGACTATTGTTCCAAACCCTGAACTGATATACGCAGTAGATGTTTCTACCAGCCCATATACAGACTCGTGCATCCATATTACGAATTATATCCATTAAGACGCCAGAGCTAAAAGTAACGAGTATTTTTGGCAGACTCAGTTAGACAATTGCATCAAGTACCCTATCGTTTTCCCCAATTCGAAAAACTTACCAGACAGTAAGTTAAGACAGTAAGTTAAATACCTTAATCGTTTTCCCCAAATACAATGGAATTTATTAAGTTTAAAAGTTAAAAAGTAATTGTGCTCAATACATATAAAAACTTTGTTTATTGTCAAAAAAAAAACCTACTAGGTAGATATATGAAATACCTTTTCTTAAAAAAATGATGTTTCCCAGAAAACAGGAGAATAACCGGAGAATATTCCTCTAATATTTTCCTGTCATTTCCCTTCGTAAACGGCGAAAACTCTGCATACACAGGATAAGGGCCCGAGACTGCGTCCGTTTCTTCAGGTGTCAGGTTGTGTCAGGTTATATGTCAGGTTATACGTCAGGTCATACCTGAATACCCCCGCATTTCCTCCAAAATGGGACTATGTGGTATCTGTAATTACGATCTACAGCAGATTCAATAAGTTTAGCTTCAACTCAATTCGAAGTTATCAGGACTGAACTTTGAGAATTGTAATGGATGCTGCTTTTGTGCGTATGATAGTGTAATATAGGAAGACTTTGAAATATTTAGATTTAGGATCTTTATTATCCTGTTTTTTCGTTCAGGAGGGTTAAATGACGATTAATTCGACAAATGGCTCTGATAAAGAGGAAATTTCAGCCGCAAGTAGAGCTGATGAGAAAAACAAAAAGCGGGAAGATGAGAAACGGGCTCTGTTTGAGCGCTACGAGAAGCAGCTAAAGAACCTGGACCCTGAACTGGTCACCTCCGACGATGAGGTCGCACTGCAGGAGGCTTTCAGATATGCAAAAGAGGTAATGGGACCTGAGGAACTTGTGGAGTGGTTTACCTCCCTGGCTGAGCCCTTCTACAGGTCTGCAACCTGGCAAATACTTTTACCCATGTATGAAGAGCTGCTTGATACTGCGGAAAGGGAACTGGGGCCGGAAGATCCCGGAACTGCAGCTGTGTTGAACGGGCTTGCAGGGATTTATCGTTACATGGGAAAGCACGAAGAAGCCCTGAAGTTATTTTCAAGAGCACTCAGCATCCGTGAAAAAACTTCAGGTCCGGAGCAACCTGAGACCGGCGATACGCTCAGTGAACTTGGAATTCTCTACTATGTTATGGACAGGCAGGAAGAAGCCCTTCTGTATTATAACCGGGCTCTTGAAATTCAGGAAAAGTTTCTGAGTCCGGAGAATACGGGAGCTGTCAGGACACTTAACAGGATGGCTTTTTATTATAAGGGAATAGAAAGGCCGGAAAAAGCGGAAGAACTTTTCATCCATGCCCTCGGGCTGCTTGAAAAACTTGCGGAAAAGGAGCCCGAGAATAAAAAAATCCTGGCTTATACTGCCGGCACCCTGAACAATCTTGGAGTCCTGCTCTCGGAAATGGGCAAACTTGAGGAAGCCGAGGAAAGATACGGGCAGGCTCTGAAACTTCAGGAAAAGGTATACGGAAAAGAACACCCGCAGATAGCCCAGACCTTAAACAACCTTGCCCTGCTTTATTTCCAGACAACAAGGTATGAAAAAGCCCTGATTCTTTATACGCGCTCTCTGGAGATCATGGAAAAACTGGGAAAAACCGAGCACGCCGGCTTTGCTACGACCCTGAACAACCTTGCAGGCGTCTATGTCCAGAAAGGCCGTCATGAAAAAGCCCTTGAACTTTACACGCGAGCCCTTGAAATCCGTGAGCGTGTCCTTGGGCCGGACAATCCCGAGGTTGCCAAGACCTTAAATAATCTTGGCGAACTGCACAGAATCCTCGGCCAGCACAAAAATGCCCTCCCCCTCTACACACGAGCCCTCAAGATCTATGAAAACACACTCGGCCCAACCCACCCAGATGTTGGAACGACCCTGAACAACCTCGCAGGCTTGCACGAAAGTATGGGCGAATACGAAACCGCAATCGACCTTTACGAAAAAGCCCTTGACATAATAGAAAAAGAATACGGACCCGACCACCCCTACTTCAAGATCACGCGAAATAATTTACTGGGCCTGTATGAAAAAATGGAGAGGAGCTGGCGGAAATAAGAATTATTTAACGCTCGCAGGTAGTCTATCTTCAATCGGTTAATTAGTCTGCCTTCAATCGGTTAATATTACAGAGAAAAATTAATTACAGATCTCGGTCGTTCCCCCGGATCCTGGTACAGCGGTTTTTATATTGGCGAATATATATAATACTCATTAATTTAATCGAAAAACGAGTTCGAAAAAAGGTAGCCAGATGATTCAGGGGGATTACAGGTGTCAGAAAATCAAAGGATGACTACTATCCGAGATCTTCAGGACAGGGGCAGGGCCCTGAGAGAAAATGTACCCCGCAGAAGCCACGGGGTCTGGGTACCTGACCCTTCTCGATCCGACCCGATCCTCCTGCTTCAGGAACAGGACAAGAACCGTCTGAAACACCTTTTGCCCATCAAATACGGCCGCATGCTGGAGTCACCCTTTACCTTCATGCGAGGTTCGGCTGTTGTGATGGCTTCCGACCTGGCTACAACCCCGGTGACCGGGCTGCAGGTGCAGCTCTGCGGGGATGCGCACCTGTTAAACTTCGGAATATTCGCCACCCCGGAGCGCAAGCTGGTCTTCGACATTAACGATTTCGATGAGACCTATCCCGGCCCCTGGGAATGGGACCTCAAGCGCCTTGCTGCCAGCGCGGTGGTCGCAGGAAGAGAGAACGGATTTGGAGACGAAGTTAACCGAAAACTGGCAATGGTTGTCAGCAGATACTATCGCAGGGCCATGGTACGTTTTGCCCAGTCTGCCTTTCTGGACGTGTGGTATTACAACGTAGAGGTGGAGAAGGTCCTTGAGGTCTTTGAGAAATCCTCCCGGAAGGCTGGGAAAAGTGCCCAAAAAGTGGTCAAGAAAGCACGTGAAAGTACGCGGGAGCATGCAATAGAAAAGCTCACCGAGGTGGTCGACGGTAGGAGGCGAATTCTCAATGATCCTCCGCTCCTTGCGCGTCTGAGTGAGATCCTGCCCGAAGAACGAAAAGCCGAAATGACAGAACAGTATGTTAAAAAGCTGTACCAGGATTTCGTGAACACACTGCCCGAGGAACGGCACCACCTCGTTTCACACTTTCGGATCTCTGACGGGGCTTTGCGGGTCGGCGGCATTGGAAGCATTGGGACGCGCTGCATTATATTTCTTCTCGAAGGAACTGAAAAAGATGAAGCTCTGATACTGCAACTGAAAGAGGCCGGTCCCCCGGTCCTGGAACCCTATGTCGAAAAGAAGGATTATGCCAGCCAGGCACGGCGCGTGGTGGTTGGACAGAAGCTGATGCAGGCTGCCAGTGATATTTTTCTGGGATGGATCGAGGACCCGGCGACCGGAATCCAGTACTACTGGCGTCAGTTGAAAGATATGAAGGGCTCGTTTGATGTGAATTCCCTGGACGAAGCCGGCCTGGAAACATATCTCAAGGTGTGCAGCGTGTGCCTCGCCCGGGCTCACGCCAGGACCGGGGATGCAGCCTCCATTTCGGGATATATTGGCAAGAGTGACACTTTTTGCGAGGCCGTAACTGATTTTGCTGTAGCTTACGCCGACCAGACAGAAAGAGATTATCAAGCACTGAAAGAGGCGGTAAAGTCCGGCCGCATTACAGCTGAAAAAGGCATATGAAAAAAAAGGAAAAAATCTATCGAAAAAGATAGAGCGAAAGAATTATTCTTTGAATTACTCCTTATTTCCGGCTGAGCCTTTCACAACAACCGTACATGCCAGTATATCGTGAACGCCCATCCCATCGTCCATAAACAGGATCGGGATATATGTCACGAAAGGTATGAAGAAGTACCAGACCAGATGCGCGTTAACTATTCCCACTCCATTAGCGGCTACATCTACGACAACCAGGACAAGAGCCGGCATTCCTCTTGCAACGTACCTGAAAAACGCCCTCACGAAAGAGATCCTCCTTCCTTCAAGGTCCACCACTTTAAGATTCATCCACTTTTTTCCGGGTGTTGCCTGCCCTGCTGAACTTTCAAAGTAAACAAAATAAGCGAAAAGTGCCAGGTTTGCAAACGCGATACCATATATATCAGCCAGAGGACTGATAGTTAACGTAGCTGCAATCAGGATAAGAAAAGCAAACAGATTTACGATAAAGATGTCAAGTATATAAGCTGCACATCTTTTCCATACTTCAGTCAAGTCAACTTTTTCAACTGTTTTGGACTCATTGATCGATTCAAAACACTTACCGCTCTCACCGGTAATGTTAACGTTTTCCGTATTAACCATTCCCCCGTCATGTACAATATTTTAATGCTATTAAATATATCCCTCTGGGAAAACTTAAAAAGTTTTTGGTCGAGTTTTGGAAAGGGCTTTTCGATTTTTGGAATTGAAATATTTCAGCAGTGTAATATAGGGCAAGTCCAAAACACACTCAAATATTGGAAATTAGGTTGACCAGGAACTGAGTTTCGGAGGAATTGATTGGCAGTTTGTCCTACACCTTTAATTGAGGAAAAAGAGAGACCGTTTGTTGACAGGAAAGAATTCATCAAAGCATTTGAAAAAACGTTTCAAAATCTTGGGGAAAAAGACTACAGCATCCTGGTTTACTATGGAGTTGGCGGGATCGGCAAGACAAGTTTACGAAAAGAACTCCCCAAACTGCTTGAAGAATATAATGAATCCTATCAAAATACAGGCGTTATATGGGCTTCAGTCGATTTCAGCATAGAGTCCCACAGGCAGTCAGATAAGTTTCTTGGGATCCTGAAAAACCAGCTGCAGGAAAAAAACGGCGTAAACTTCCATTTATTCGATATCGCAAATGCCGCATACTGGCGAAAAGTCAATCCCCAGATCCCTCTTTCAAAAGACGGATACTCCGAAGACAGCATTGTAACGGACCTCTTTGATACATTTGGCGGTTTTGTCTCGATAAATTACAGCAGCATCAAAAGAGTTGTGGAAAGAACCCCTGGTCGTTTTAGAGATTGGTCTTTAAGGAGAAAAGAGGAACTCGCAAGACTGCCCGAAATGGAAGCTCCGGATATTGAAAAAAAGCTTCCTGTTTTCTTTGCACAGGACCTGGCTGATCACCTGCAAAGAACCTCAAAGTCAGCAGTTTTCTTCATAGACAGCTATGAAGCTCTCTGGGAAAAGGAAAGAGGGCAGGGAAGTTTTAATTCGAGAGATGAATGGATCAGGCAACTTATAGCAAACCTGCCAGAATCATCCCTGTGGGTAATCTGCGGAAGGGAGGGACTCCGCTGGGAAGAAGCAGATCAGGACTGGAATAATTATCTTGAACAACATCATCTTGGAATACTTCCTGAAAAAGATGCTTTTAATTTCCTGAATCTTTGCGGAATTCAAGAAGAGGATATTCAAAAAGTGATTCTCGAAGGCAGTGAAGGTGTTCCTTATTACCTCGAACTTGCGGTGGACACATACAATGAAATCGCAAAGACCAGATCTCCAAAACCTGATGATTTTTCCAGAACCCGTAGTGAAATCTTTGACAGATTTATGAAATACCTGAGCGGCCCCGAACAGGAAACCCTAAAAGTTCTTTCAACTCCGCGTTTCTGGAATAAAGATATCTTCAGGGTTTTAATTGATAATTTCAAGACAGGTTACCCACTCACAGCTTATTCGGAATTAAGAAGATTCTCTTTTGTCCAGGAAACGGAAGGAAAACTGCAATTGCATCCACTAATGAGAAAAAGCTTGCAGGAACATCAGGACCAGGGACTAAAAAAAGAGGGTCACATTTTCATGTGTGACTATTACAGCGACAAAATAAAAGACCTCGACATCAAATCCATAACCTCCAAACACGAAACCGCCCTTACCGAAGCCTTTTACCATGCAAAAGAGTCACTTGAAACAGAAAAATTATTTGAGTGGTTCGTTTCAGTTTCAGATCCTTTTTACAGAGCCGCATTCTGGAAATTTATTTCTCCGATGTATGAAGAAATGAAACAAATACTTGAAGTTAATCTGGGACCGGAACACACTGATGTTGCTACCATGCTAAACAATCTCGCATTACTCTATGATAGCATGGGAGAATACGAAAAAACACTCCCACTTTATAAGCGGGCACTTGAAACCCGTGAAAAGGTGCTGGGACCGGAACACCCTGATGTTGCCAACACGCTAAACAATCTCGCATTACTCTATGATAGCATGGGAGAATACGAAAAAACACTCCCACTTTATAAGCGGGCACTTGAAATCTATGAAAAGGTGCTGGGACCAGAACACCCTGATGTTGCCAACACGCTAAACAATCTCGCAGCACTCTATAAGAGCATGGGAGAATACGAAAAAGCACTACCACTTTATAAGCAGGCACTTGAAATCTATGAAAAGGTGCTGGGACCAGAACACCCTGATG
>NZ_JJQY01000151.1:0-30658 GCF_000979295.1 Methanosarcina sp. 1.H.T.1A.1
GACGGCATACGAGATAGGAGTCCGTCTCGTGGGCTCGGAGATGTGTATAAGAGACAGCAGTACAGGCATCGGTGAACCATCTCTCATGTTATGTTACTTTTGATAAGTTACAAATGCGGTGCTTCCTGGTTAATTGGTTGGTATTGCACAAAAATAACCAAAATGGCCTCTTCAGTTATGACCTCTTCAGTTATGACCTCTTCAGCTATGACCTCTTTAGTTATGACCTCTTCAGCTATTTCTTGCCATGCTCCCGGTTCAGCTTGAGCCCACCTGTATTAAAAGTGTACTTACTTCGTGAGTTTATTATAGTAAAATAATACGTCACTAATCTACACGCCTTTTACCTAAACTTAAATACCTTAAGTATTATCTCCTCAAAGATTGGCGTGATTTCTAAAAAGTTAATTGACCTTGGTGTGCTCGCACTCAGGCAGCGTAACTCCCGAGGAACCTTTAAACCCCATGTCTCAATCCGTTTCAGGGGCAATGAGGGAGATTTACGTACCTTTTCTATTGATACTACCCGGACTCCAGGAAAGTACCCCCAGCCCGATGCATATCTTATTACACATGCCCATTCCGATCATCACGGAAAATCAGCTATGCTCTCTCCGCGGGCAGTCTGTACGGAAAAAACAGCAGCTGCTCTTGAAATCAGGCACGACAAAAAATATTCGGGCAGCATGTGCAGGCTCGGGGATGAAATTGACATTGAGGGGGTCAGGGTAAGGACTTGCCCTACGGAACATACTGTTGGCGCCACGGCTTTTTACTGGGAAAACGATGTAGGGACAAGAATCCTGGTCACAGGGGATGTCAAGGATGCCAGCAAGCTTCCTCCCTGCGATGTCCTTATTACTGAAGCCAACTATGGGGACCCTGAAGACCCTTCCTGTCATTTTGCGGATGACCTTGACAGCATGAAATGCGCCCTTTTTGAGAGCGGCCCTGTTGCCTTCGGGGCATATGAGTTCGGAAAAGCCCAGCGTGCAGTTGAATTAATGAGAGGTTTCGGGTATGACGGCGCAATCCGGATGGAAGCAAGGACCAGGGCGCTTACGCGGAGCATGCTTGAGGATGCAGGAGAACTTGCAGGACTTGACTCCGGGGGCGAGGATGATGTTTTTGTGGTGGCTCCCTGGGACCTTAACAAGCTTCCGTGGAATGTAAAAAAGTACGTGCTGAGCTGCCGTGCTGATTATCCATATCCCATTATCAAAATAAGTGACCACCTCGATGCGTGCGGGCTTGAGGATATGGTCAGAAAACTCAACCCCGAGGTTACTATTGTTTACCACCCGGGAGGACACAGGCCTTCAAAATTTTCAAAACATTTAAATTCAATAGGGATCGATTCGATATCCATAGATCAGATAGGTAATGTTTTAAGCAATGAATTTATTTAAATCCATTAAATTCAGTCCTAATAATTTAATTCTAAAAATTTAAATATGATGATCTAAATCTGGTACTTTAATCTTATAACTCCGGTCTGACAAGTTTCAATTCAAATTTCAGACTCCAGTCTGCTAATCCAGTCTGCTAATCCAGCCTAATAATTTAAGTTCCAATCTAATAATTTAAGTCTACAGGGTCAAATTTAACTCTTATTTAACTATTAACTAATATCACCGAATCAAATATGATTATTGAAATCTATAATTCCATTTTTAATCATTTTAAACTTTTAATTAATACTACATTCCCAGGAAAGATAATTGCCGTTCAGGAGAGAATGCAGGTTGAGTAAACAAACCCCAAAGTCAAAGTCCAGAAAGGAACTCGTAAATGTTACCGAGGCTTCCGTAGAAAGTGTTCCAGCAAGTGTTGAGACTCCAGAAAAAAAGATCCTTGCCAAGCAAAAGACCCCTGAAGAAAAGCAGAAAGCTCACAGGGACGGAATTATAAAAACAATTGTTGCCTCAATACTTGGAATAATCGCCGGGGTTGTAATGTTCAGCCAGTATGGGGCGGGAGAAGACCGGATCTGGTATGCCATACTCATGATCATTATCGGAATCTCATATTATGTCCAGAAGCTTATTTATCCCTCGCTTCAGATAGATGTCAAGGAATTCAAGGCTAAGGACTGGTTTTACGTCGAGTTTATAGTTGTAGACTTCTTCCTCGTTACCTGGACGCTGCTCCTGAATTGAAATAACTCTTTTCCTGGGCTTCAAAAAAGGCTTTTCCCTTAAAAGAGAGCCTTTTTACCCCGGCTCTTTTGCTATCGGTTTTTACATTCATTTTTAATTATGCTCTTTACCACAATGGTATTTCTTACCACGATGGTATTTCATGCCTGCAGCATTCCAACGGTTCATATACCAGAGCAGGCATTTCATAACCGATAACTGCTGTATATGCTTGATTGCTTTATATGCGTTATAACCTCGATCATAATTATCGTTACTGATTTGTGTGATTACTGAGTTATTGCGACAATTAAGATGAAAAATTGCGGAAATGAACTGAAAACGAATTCAGAATGCCTGATGCCTGTCTGCTCTGGTTGTAGAAGGCGTCTCAGTATCGCGCTTGAATAACAAAGACAACTCACAAAACTGAACTCAGATACTAACTTAAACCAGATAACTATACCACATTACTTAATTCATACAACCGGGTTTACACGAATGAACCCATATTACTAAATTCATTTATACTTCAACCAATCAAAAAACGGAATTTCCGGGGACTATTATGAGAATAGCTATACTTAACAAAGATAGATGCCAGCCCAGAAGGTGCAGCAAGGAGTGCGAAAAGTACTGTCCCAGAGTCAGGACAGGAGACGAGACCATTGTTTTTGAGGCAGACGGAAAGCCGGTCATCTCCGAGGAACTCTGTGTGGGCTGCGGAATATGCATTAACAAATGTCCTTTCGATGCCATCATGATTATAGGGCTTCCTGAAGCCCTGAAGGAACCCACTCACAGGTACGGGACAAACGGTTTTGCCCTTTTCGGGCTTCCTGTGCCGAGGATAGGAAAGGTAACCGGTATTCTGGGTCCGAATGGGATAGGGAAGAGTACATCTGTCCAGATCCTTTCCGGAACCCTGATCCCCAATTTCGGGCAGGAAAAAGGAGATTGGGATACGGTACTCGAACACTATTCCGGCACGGCACTTCATGACTATTTCAAAGCCGTTGTGGACGGAAAGGTAAAGGTTTCCCAGAAGCCCCAGTACGTTGACCTGATCCCCAAAGCTTTCAAAGGCAAGACCTCCGAGCTCCTTGAAAAAACCGATGAAAGGGGGGTTATGGATGAGCTTGTCGATTATCTTGACCTGAGAGGCGTAGTCGAGCGAAAAATCTCGGAATTAAGCGGTGGGGAACTTCAGAGGGTTGCAATTGCAGCCTGTGCGGCAAGGGATGCCCAGTTCTATTTCTTTGACGAAATAAGCCCCTACCTCGATATCTACCAGAGGATTAACGTAGCCCGCCTTATCCAGGAAATTTCAAAGGATAGGGCAGTGCTTGTAGTCGAGCACGACCTTGCAGTCCTGGATATGCTCACAGACGTAATTCATATCGCCTATGGTGAACCTGCAGGGTTTGGTGTGATTACTCTTCCGAAAAGTGTGCGTGTCGGGATCAACCAGTACCTTAAAGGCTACCTTCCTGAAGAAAATATCAGGATCCGGCCGGAAGCTATCAAGTTCGAGGTCCATCCCCCAAGAGAGGACGCCCAGTTTAAGTCTGCGGTCTCCTTTAACAGCTTTTCAAAGAAGTACGGCGACGGCTTCTCTCTCAAAGCAACAGGCGGAAACCTGCGTGAAGGGGAAGTGCTCGGGATAGTTGGTCCTAACGGAATAGGAAAGTCAACTTTCGTAAAAGTCCTGGCAGGAGAAATCAAGCCAGAAGAAGGAGACCCCGGAATCGAGGTCAAAATCTCCTACAAGCCCCAGTACATTAAAGCAGATACTCCTGTGAGTGTTCAGGACTTCCTGAGAGGTATTTCTAAGCGGTTCGGGACCAGTTATTATGAGGTTGAGATCTCAAACCCACTTCAGCTTGAAAGGATCTATGACAGCCTGCTTACCGATCTCAGTGGTGGAGAACTGCAGAGGGTAGCGATTGCTGCCTGCCTATCCCAGGAAGCAGATCTCTATATCCTGGACGAGCCAAGTGCCCACCTTGATGTGGAGCAGCGTTCCATGGTCACCAGAGTCATAAACCGTTTTGCCGAAAACAACCAGAAGACAGCTATGGTCGTTGACCACGACATCTACATGATAGATCTGCTCAGCCAGCGCCTCCTTGTTTTTGAAGGCAAGCCCTCGGTCTATGGTGAGGCTCACGGCCCGTTCAGTATGGAAAGCGGCATGAACAGGTTCCTGAAAAACCTGAGCATTACCTTCCGCAGGGATGAAGAGACGAGGCGCCCCCGCGTAAACAACCTTGGCTCAAGGCTTGACCGGGAGCAGAAGGAAAGCGGAAACTATTATTATTCTGCAAAAGACTGATTCTGCAAAAGACTGATTCTGTAAAAGACTGAGTTTTTCCGGATTTTTCCACTGAATATTCTGAAAAGAATATCCTGAAAAACTCCGGGGTTCCCTTAAAAAGGGGGCCTCAACCTTTTGCAGGAAAGCAGTTTTTGGCACTGGTATCGTGGTTTCAAAATAGTTTTTTATCTTATGTGTGAGTTTCTGGTTTTCAATGAAGATAGAAAGTCTCGACCTGCCCGCTGAAGTAAAGCGCTTTTATGAAAACTCCGGGATTCTTGAACTATATCCTCCCCAGGCAGAGGCTGTTGAAAAGGGACTGCTTGAAGGGAAAAACCTGCTTGCTGCAATCCCTACGGCTTCGGGAAAGACTCTGCTTGCAGAGCTTGCAATGTTGAAGTCCGTGCTCGCAGGAGGAAAGGCACTCTATATCGTGCCCCTGAGAGCTCTGGCTTCCGAGAAGTTCAGGCGGTTTCAGGAGTTCTCAGAACTGGGAGTCAGGGTCGGGATCTCAACAGGGGACTATGATCGGCGGGATGAAGGAATAGGCATTAACGACATCATTGTAGCCACATCGGAAAAAACCGATTCCCTGCTCAGGAACGAGACTGCCTGGATGCAGGAGATCTCGGTTGTTGTGGCAGACGAAGTCCATCTTATCGATTCTGCGGACCGGGGGCCCACCCTTGAGGTCACTCTTGCAAAACTTCGGAAAATGAACCCTTCCTGCCAGATCCTTGCACTTTCGGCAACAGTCGGGAATGCCGATGAGCTTGCAGCCTGGCTTGATTCCGAACTTGTGGTGAGCGAATGGAGGCCCACCGAACTTATGGAAGGGGTACTGTTTAACGGGACTTTTTTCTGCAGGGACAGGGAAAAACCTGTTGAGCAGCCCACAAAAGATGAAGCCATAAACCTTGTGCTTGATACCCTAAAGGAAGGCGGGCAGTGCCTTGTTTTCGAAAGCAGCAGGAAAAACTGCATGGGCTTTGCAAAGAAAGCGACTTCTGCAGTTAAAAAGACTCTTTCCGCAGAAGACAGGAAAGCTCTTGCAGGGATTGCAGATGAGGTCCTGGAAAACAGTGAAACCGATACCTCCTCAGTTCTTGCAGCCTGCATTCGTTCAGGGACGGCATTTCACCACGCAGGCCTTACCTCCCCTCTGAGGGAGCTTGTAGAAGCCGGCTTTCGGGAAGGGCTCATAAAGCTTATCTCAAGTACTCCAACCCTTGCAGCAGGGCTGAACCTGCCTGCCAGGCGTGTAGTTATAAGGAGTTATCGGCGTTATTCTTCCGAAGCAGGCATGCAGCCTATCCCGGTGCTCGAATACAAGCAGATGGCAGGAAGGGCAGGAAGGCCGAGGCTTGATCCCTACGGAGAGGCTGTATTGCTTGCAAAAACATCCGAGGAATTGGTTTTCCTTTTTGAGAAATATATTGAAGCCGGAGCCGAGGATATCTGGTCCAAGCTTGGGACGGAAAACGCTCTCAGGACGCACGTGCTTTCAACTATCTCGAACGGATTTGCCCGGACAAGGGAAGAACTTATGGATTTTCTGGAGGCGACTTTTTTCGCTTTCCAGTACTCAAATTTCGGGCTTTCCACGGTTGTGGATGAATGCCTGAACTTTTTACGGCAGGAGGGAATGCTTGAGAAGGATTCCGATTCCCTTATTTCCACGAGTTTCGGAAAACTTGTTTCCAGGCTCTATATTGACCCCCTTTCCGCATCCCTTATTGCAAAGGGCTTAAGAGAAGCCGGAACTCTGACCGAACTTACTCTCCTGCACCTGGTCTGCAGTACGCCTGATATGCGCCTGATGTATATGCGGAGCCAGGATTACCAGGATATCAATGATTACGTAATGGCGCATGCAGAAGAGTTCTCAAAGGTTCCAAGCCCCTTCAATGTTGTCGAATATGAGTGGTTCCTGAGTGAGGTAAAGACCGCTCTCCTGCTGATGGACTGGATCCATGAAAAGCCTGAAAATGAGCTCTGTTTAAAATTCAACATAGGGGAAGGAGACATCCGTGCAACTGCAGACATTGCCGAGTGGATCATGCACGTGGCTGCCCAGCTTGCCAGACTCCTTGACCTGAAAGGGGCAAAAGAAGCGGCAGAACTTGAAAAACGGATCCATTACGGCGCAGGCCCTGAACTGATGGGGCTGCTAGACATCAGGAGCATCGGACGTGTAAGGGCAAGGAAACTTTATGAGGCAGGCTTCAAGTCCACAGCAGACCTTGCAGAGGCTTCTCCTGAACAGGTGGCTGCTCTTGTAGGGCCGAAGATTGCTGCAAGGATCTTCAAGCAGATCGGAAGAAGAGAGGCAGTGCCTGAGGCCCTTGATGCAAGATCTCTTGAAAAAGGTTCTCTCGATGGGCAGAAGACAATCAACGATTTTTGATCTTTTCCTATCTAGTTGATCTTTCTTTTTTTATTTTTCACTTATTGGTGTCCTGATTAATCGGTTTGTCTCTTCGGGAATCCCTGAGGAAATCTTTCAATTTTCTTCTTTCGCGCTGCACAGGGCTTAGGCCAGCCTGCCCGAAAGATAAAAGGTGACATACAAAACTAAGGGACCGAATTCTCACTTTTCAGCTCTTTTATCTCTGAGCCGGAGGTAAAATATTAAATGAGATCAGGGATTTAATGAGAGCAGATTATATCAGATTATATCATTTATACAAGGCTTATACCAAACTTATTGATCAATTTGGATCAGGTTTTACCAGGTAATCTCAGAGATGGTCACAATGTTATTCAAAAATTTGTCTGATGTTTCGGAAGCTGAAATGCAGAAATTACTTTCCCGGGGGTCCGGGCTTGCAGATGTTGGGAAAACTGTTTCCTCCGTACTTTCTGATGTGCGCACGAGGGGAGATTCCGCGCTCAGGGAATATACCGAAAAGTTTGATAAAGTTATACTTGCTGATTTTGAAGTAAGCGAGGAGGAATTTGATGAAGCCCTGTCAGGTATCGGTCCTGAGCTTATGGGACACCTTAAAACCGCAGCAGCAAATATCATGGCTTTCCACGAAGCCCAGATGCCTGAAACTACCTGGTTTATGGAACTTCAGCCCGGGGTTATTCTGGGGCAGAAGGCAACACCCCTCGAAAGTGTGGGTGCCTATGCTCCGGGGGGCCGGGCTTCCTATCCTTCAACAGTGCTGATGACAGTAATCCCTGCCAGGGTTGCGGGTGTCGGACAGGTTGTCGTATGCACTCCTCCGAGGGCTGACGGTTCTGTTCACCCTCTCACGCTTGCTGCTGCGAAAGTTGCAGGGGCAGATAAGGTCTTCAAGCTTGGAGGCGTGCAGGCAATAGGGGCAATGGCTTATGGAACCGAAACTGTCCCGAAGGTGGACAAAATCGTAGGTCCTGGTAACGTATTTGTGACAGCTGCCAAGATGCAGGTAAGGGATGTTGCCGAGATTGACTTTCCGGCGGGTCCCAGTGAAGTTCTTATTCTGGCAGACGATTCTGCCGATGCTGTCATGGTTGCCTCAGATATCATAGCCCAGGCAGAACACGACCCGAGTGCAGTTTCGGTGCTTGTGACCACTTCCGGGACTCTTGCAGAAGCTGTAAAAAAAGAGGTACTTGTTCAGGCTGAAAACACTGCAAGAATTGAGATTGTAAAAGCTTCTCTTGAAAATGCAGCAGTCCTGATTGCAGATTCTCTTGAGCAGGGCATTGACTTCAGCAATAAGTTTGCTCCTGAGCACCTGGAGATTATGGTGGAAGACTCCGATTTCGTACTTGACAGGATTAAAAATGCCGGATCGATTTTTATAGGGAACTATGCTCCTGTTCCGGTTGGAGATTATGCCTCCGGTACCAATCACGTGCTTCCCACGGCAGGATATGCCAGGATTTATTCCGGTCTGAATATCAACCACTTTCTTAAATATTCAAGTATCCAGAAAATCAGTAAGAGTGGGCTTGAAAGTCTGAAAGAAACTATAATCGCATTAGCTGAGGAAGAAGGTCTGCAGGCACATGCTGATGCTATTAGAACCCGTTTCGGGTACAAACCCTCTAAATAATATTTCTGCTAGTCGATATGTATATAAAATGTAAATGCGTAAACAAAATTTGATATTTAAATAAAAAAGATTTAATTCTTAAATAAGGAGAGTGGGGATTAATATGAAAATCAGAGTGGTTAGTTCACGGGAGGAAATTCCTACCCTAAACCCGAATGAAAAGGTTATCCACCTTGCTTTCAGGCCGTCTAACAGGGATGTATTCATGCTTGCCGAAACATGCCCTAAAATTGAAGCCATACAGCTTCCTAAATCCTACAGAAGGACTGTTTCAAAGTCAATAGAAATGTTCCTGGAAATGCAGAAGATAAACCTCCTTGAAGGGGATGTATGGGGACATCGGAAAGACATAAACGAATACTACAACGTTTCTCAGAATGTTATGGAGAAAATTCAGGAATTAAAAGCCGACCGGTTCTCCAATGAGATGATTGCCGAAAAGCTTTCGAGAGAAAGCAAGCTGAATTCGGACATGATACTTTATATCCTGAGCAAAAGAAACATGGAATTGTCCTGAAGTATGGGATTGTCCTTAAGCATGGATTCATCTGCCCTTTCAACCATAACTTTTCGGGGCAAATCGGTTTTTACTATGTACCCGTGAAAGATATTTTAACTGAAGGGGGCAGTCAACTTTTTAAGACACTGTCTTAAAAAGTTTTCCATATATTTCCAGACTTATTCTCAGAAGGAGTTTACGGGATGGAACTCTCAGCCGTAATAAACTTTTCTCTAATTTATCTATGTTTTTCTCAATTCTTTTCCTTATTCAAATACGTGCTCTTTTTCATCGAACCCACTTTTCGCAGATGTCCTTTCAATTTTCACAATTTTTCCTGCCAGCGTTTTTTCTGAAAACCGCCCTGATTGCTCAAACATGTGTTTTTGAAATATCCTACAATTTTCTACATTTTGCCTTCATTGAAAACTTCCGGCACCCATTTCCCGAAGCTTCAGTTGAGATAATAACTGCAGATTTCCTCATAATTCTCCAAAAAAGATCGCAAAAAAATGTTCTTTTTTTGAATACATCTGCGGAATATCGGATCGAAATGTAAAGGAGCTTATACTCTCCCCTTTAAATCATAAAACCTTAGCATGAAACACCTGAGTCTTTAGCTCAGGGGTAGTTGACTTTCTGTATAGCCATTATCTTTACTCTTTTTAAAACCATTTTAACAGACGGGTGAGACGGTTAAAGAGTTTCAGCTTAGATCAATTCCATAACACATTATTTATTTTCTATATTACTCTTTTTTTATATTTATACCAACAATTCAAAAAAAATCAAGCTTATTTTCAGACATTAAATCCTGCATTTTAGTTTATATATTTTTATTTTTGCTTTTACATGTAACTTTTTTTAAATATTTTATTGAGACACGAAACCTATTTTACAAGCATAACAGAGAAAAATATTTAAATATTGCCGTATAACTTATTTCATTAATTCTTAAACTTAACTAGGGTCTGGGGAATGGTATGAAAATAAGAGTTGTTAGTTCAAGAGATGAAATTCTCTCCTTAAACCCGAACGAAAAGGTAATTCACCTTGCGTTCAGGCCTTCAAATAAAGATATTTTCTTGCTTGTTGAAATCTGTCCGAGGCTTGAAATAGTCCAGCTTCCGAAATCATATCAAAAGACGATTTCGAAGTCTATGGAGATGTTTCTGGGAATGCAAAAGATCCAGCTGCTTGAAGGAGATGTCTGGGGGCACAGAAAGGACATAAACGAGTATTACACCGTCCCTCCTTCAGTAATGAGTAAAATAAGGAATATGAAAGCAGAAGGAATTCCAGACGAAAATATTTCCGAAAAAATAACGAAGGAAAGCAAGCTCAGCCCAAAGATGGTCCTTTATATCCTGAACAGAAAGCAGTTTGATTAACAAGCTCTATTGAAAGTGCAGCCAGAGTGTACCAGTAACACGGTGCAAGGAAATATCTGTATAAAAACATTTTTAAAAAACACATTATCTGGAAAATGTTTTCTCTAAAAAACAGAGGACGCCTGAAGGGCATCCCTATCAGATTCTATACTCTTTAACCTTTATAGAACAAAGCGTAAAACCCCTGGGTTTTTAGCCCGGGGGAAGTTCACGTTTTAGCCTTTACATTTTAGCCTTTACATTTCAGGCTTTATTTTTTGTGTGTTTTTCAGCTTATGCTCTTTATTATCCCGGTTATTTCAGACAAGTTCCCTGCTGAAATATTTGTCATAGGAAGCCATGTCAAAGTGACCATGCCCGCTCAGGTTAAAGAGAATGGTCTTTTCTTCCCCTGTCTGTTTGGCTGCGAGGGCTTCATCAATTGCACAGCGGATAGCGTGGGACGATTCAGGTGCAGGCACTATTCCTTCTGTCCTGGCAAACTGTACGGCTGCATCAAAAACATCGTATTGATCATATGAAACAGCTTCTATAAGCCCTTCGGCATAGAGTTTACTTATGATAGGAGAGTCGCCGTGGTAGCGGAGTCCTCCGGCATGGATAGCAGGAGGCATATGCTTGTGGCCGAGGGTGTACATCTTAAGGAGCGGGGTCATCTCGGCAGTGTCTCCGAAGTCGTACCTGTACTCTCCTTTTGTTAAGGAAGGGCAGGCTGAGGGTTCGACTGCGACAACTCTTGCGTTGTGTTTTCCTTCAAGCCTGTCTTTTATGAACTCAAGCCCGATTCCTCCTAGGTTGCTTCCTCCGCCGCAGCACCCGATAACCACATCAGGGTATTCTTCGACCTGTTCGAGCTGCTTTTTGCACTCTGCACCTATCACGGTCTGGTGGAGCACAACGTGGTTAAGCACACTTCCAAGGGAATACTTTGTGTTCTCGTGGGCTACTGCATCCTCTACAGCCTCACTGATTGCAATCCCGAGGCTTCCTGGGGTGTCAGGCTGCTCCTGCAGGATTTTTCTTCCGAACTCCGTATCCGGGCTTGGGGAAGGCACTACATTTCCTCCCCAGAGGGTCATAAGGGATTTTCTGTAAGGTTTCTGGTAGTAACTGGAACGGACCATATAGACTTTGCATTCGAGGTCGAAGTAATTGCAGGCAAGCGAAAGTGCACTTCCCCACTGCCCTGCTCCCGTCTCTGTTGTGAGCCTCTCGGTACCCTCTTTCATGTTATAGTAAGCCTGGGCAATGGAGGTATTTGTTTTGTGGCTGCCTGCAGGGCTAACTCCTTCGTACTTATAATAGATCTTTGCAGGGGTCTTGAGAACTTTCTCCAGCTGATGGGCTCTGAATAGGGGGCTTGGTCTCCAGAGCCTGTAAATATCAAGCACTTCCTCGGGAATTTCAATATACCGATCGCTGCTCATTTCCTGCCTGATCAGTTCCTTCGGGAAAATAGGCTCAAGAGCATCCGGGCTTATAGGCTGCCAGGTTCTGGGGTCAAGAGGTGGATCAATTGGAGTGGGAAGGTCGGAAAGGACATTGTACCATTTCTTCGGCATCTCATTTTCATCAAGGATAATCTTTGTCTGTTCCATGAAAATCTCCTTCACATTATTTCTGTACAAAATCGTACCTTGATGTATTTAAGCGTTATCTGTTTTGCATGTCTGAACTCCAAACTACACCTTTATACTTTAAGAATCTTAGAATCACCCTCGAAATTACGGAAACGAAAAAAAGAAAACGTGTGCCGGCTTTCCGCCGGTTGTTGTTTAAGGTTGTTGTTTACGGTTGTTGTTTACGGTTTTCATCTCAATTTTCCGGCAAGTTTCACTGCAACTTTTGCAACCTCTGATGCATCCGGACCGAGAAGCCTGACCATAGGTTCTTTTCCCATTCCTCCTTCATCATAGATTACTTCAGGCATTCCTCCGTATTCTTTAATTGCTTCAGAAGTGCCCCAGTCCATGGTACTGACCTCTTCAGGCTCTTTAGATCTATCAAAAGAGGAAATCTCAAGCCCCATTTCCCTGCAGGCTTCAAGGATTTCTTCTGAATATTTTACATTCATGGCAGCTCTGATGTCAGGATTCTCTCGAAGAGCTGCAAAAACGACCCTTGCTACGTGCCTGCTGGCTCCAAAGTCAACACATCCAACAGGATTTGCCCTTCCTCTGTACCTCACTATCCTGCCGTCCACAGCCGCAATGTCCTCATAATTTCGGGCACCCGGAATTGCCTTTCCTATGTTACAGCCAACCTCAGGAATGAGCTTTGCAAACTCAGGGCTGTCTGCAAGTATTGATACCGCTTCTTTTACATCCTTCAGGGCAAGGTAGCGCTCTTTTTCCTCAAGGGTCTTTCCGAGGGGGTTTACAGGGTCTGCTCCTCTGCCCGCAGGCAGGCTCCTCTGGATTGCCTGTTCCACGAATTTCTTTGCCTTCCTGGCAGCGGTTTCCAGACTATTCCCATAGGCAAGGCAGGCAGTCATCGATGCAGAGTAGGTGCAGCCCGAGCCGTGGGTTCCTCCTCTGACAAAAGTTCCAGGAACGCGGGTAAAGGTGCCGGAAACGGATTCATAGAGAAGGTCAGTCGCATCAAGGTGCCCTCCTGTAACAATAACGGCTTCAACTCCAAGGTCTGCAATTTTTCTTGCCGCAAGTTTTGCATCTTCATGGGTTTTGACAGGAATTCCTGCAATTGCGCCTGCCTCAGAGGCGTTTGGAGTCGTAACCTTACAGAGGGGCAGCAGTTCTTCGATAAGGACTGAAAGAGCTTCTTTTCGCAGGAGGTCTCCTCCGGCTTCAGCAGCCATGACAGGGTCAATCACCAGGGAAAGCCTGTGCTTTTTTACCTGCTTTGCAACCTCCTTTACGATTTCCGATGAGGCAAGCATTCCGGTCTTTACCCATTTAATATTCATATCCGTACAGACAGCTTCGATCTGGCTTGCAACAGCTTCAGGGGCAAGGTCAAATGTCTTAAGAACTCCTGTTGTATTCTGGGCAGTTACGGAAGTTATGGCACAGGTACCGTGAACTCCAAATGCGGCAAAGGTCTTCAGGTCAGCAGCAATTCCGGCTCCACCTCCTGAATCCGAGCCTGCAATCGTCATCACAATAGGGGTTTTGGATAAGGGATTTCCTGTCATTATACTCCTCTTTTTTTATATTCTCTTTATATGTTTAATATACTGGCATATACTGACTTTTTCCAGAATGACTTTTTCCAGAGCTTGCTTTTCTGTTTCTCGGGCAAAGGAATTTTTATTTTATTCTATGGAGTGATCTGTATAATTCTGCAGAGATTTCTATACTGCAGATACTTCCGGGCAGCTGGCTTTTGAAGAAACCGTCTTTCGAAAAACTGGATTACATAATGTTTCTGTAAGCTTATGAAGGACTGTTTTTTACAGGTTTTATTTTCTGCAAACTTTTTAAATCATTTCTGAAAGCGTTGAGTGAATGTGTTTTAGTAATATTGTATTTTTCCCCTGAAAAGAGTATTTTTCTTATATTTTGGGTTCTTTTATATATTGGAACCTGAAAAGGATATATTGCTTCGATACATTTATATATTGTATTTGCGACTTTGATGCAAATAATCAAATACTTAAGCGCGGCGATCAGTTTAAGTCTGGATTAACTATTTATATTGATATAGATAATGAATTGATTTATAATGTTTTAAGGGGATTGTAAGGATGGCAAACCGACCTCTGGATATTTTGAACAACGCACTGGACACACCTGTAATTGTTAGATTGAAAGGCGCACGTGAGTTTAGGGGCGAGCTGAAAGGATACGATATTCACATGAACCTCGTGCTTGACAACGCTGAAGAATTAAGAGAAGGAGAAGTCGTAAGTAAATTCAGCAGTGTCGTTATTCGCGGTGACAACGTGGTATACGTATCTCCGTAATCTATATCAAGCACTTCATCTATTAACGTTAAACCTCGGTGAGCAGCAGAATCTGTATGACTGAGAATTAATTCCAAAAAACAAAATTGCTTCGAATTATCGAATATTACACACTAATAAGTTGATTTTTATAAGGAGATATAGGAATGAGTAAAGGCACGGCATCAATGGGAAAAAGACAGAAGCGCACTCACGCCAAATGCAGAAGATGCGGCAGCGTTTCATTAAACATACATACAAAAGAGTGTACTTCATGCGGTTTCGGAAAAACAACCCGCATGAGATCTTACAAATGGCAGGCAAAGTGCAAGTATTAAACTTTCCTGCTCAATTTTCTTTATTTTTTACCTGCACCGGAGGTTAAGATTGAAAGAAGAATGCGGGGTTGCAGGCATAATCCTCCCTGACGACAGGCCTCAGTCAAATGCTGTCGCATTCAAGCTTTATTACGCTCTGTATGCCCTCCAGCATAGAGGACAGGAGTCCACAGGCATAATGGTTCATGACGGTACGTCTCCTAAGTCCATCAAGGGCATGGGGCTTGTGCCTGATGTGTACAACAAGGAATCCCTGGGGCGTCTCATAGGGAACGCAGGAGTCGGGCATGTCCGTTACTCCACGACTGGCGGGTCAAAGATTGAAAACTGTCAGCCTTTTATCCTGAACTTCAAGGGTGGAACCGTTGCCATTGCCCATAATGGGAATCTGGTTAATGCCAGAGAACTTAAGGATGAGCTGGAAAACGAAGGCCGGATTTTTATAAGCGACTCCGATACTGAGGTTATCGGTCACCTGCTTGTGAAAGAACTGATAAAACATGACCCTATCGAGTCTATCAGGACCGTAATGCGCAAGCTTGTTGGCTCTTATTCCCTTGTTATCTTCATTAACGGCATTGTGTATGCTGTCAGGGACTCCTTCGGTTTCAAACCTCTCTGTTTTGGAGAAGTTGACGGCGGATACGGAGTTTTTTCGGAGAGCGTGGCCATCGACACTCTGAACGGCACTCTTATTAGAGACGTCAGACCAGGCGAGGTTATGGTCTTCACGGGTTCAGGCTTTGAGAGCCACCAGCTCACAAGCGAGCCCCATCCTGCACATTGCGTTTTCGAGTTCATTTACTTTGCAAGGCCCGATTCCGTCATAGATGGCAAACTCGTCTACAAGGTCCGGGAAAGAATCGGAAGGGAGCTTGCCCGCGAGCATAATGTAGACGCAGATATAGTTTCTCCTGTCCCTGACTCGGGAATCACGTCTGCAATCGGCTATGCAAGGGAATCCAAAATCATGTACCTGGAAGGTCTTATGAAGAACCGCTACATAGGGCGCACATTTATTCTTCCGGGACAGGACCTGCGTGAAACTGCAGTCAGGCTCAAGATGAACGCCATTCAGGATAACATCAAAGGCAAGCGTGTAGTCCTGGTTGACGACAGTATTGTCCGCGGCACGACTTCCAGGCGTATCATAGATATGGTCAGGAAGGCGGGAGCTTCAGAAGTCCATGCAAGGGTCGGAAGTCCGGCAATTATTGCCCCCTGCTATTTAGGGATCGATATGGCAACCAGGCAGGAACTTATCGCCTCGTACAAGACTACAAAAGAGGTTGAAGGGCTTATAAATGCTGATTCTCTCGGTTATCTCAGCATTGAAGGGCTTATGAGAGCTCTTGAGTGCGATAAGAATGACATGTGCGTTGGATGCCTTACAGGTGAATATCCTGTAGAAATCCCGGGTGAGATCTGCAGAAAAAAACAGACCCGTCTGGACGATTTCAGTAAGGTTAAAAGCTCTTCTCAGTCAGTCTCTTCAGGCAGCCCTTAAGGGACTTTCTTCTTTTTCTTTTCTTATTTTTTTTGTTCTCATTTGTTTTTTCTTTCTGGATGTTCTGCGCTACTTTTCGGTTCGATCCTGTATTTTAACTCGTCCTGGTCCCCTATCCTTATTCTATCTTTAAAATCGTCATATTTACTGTCCTGTGTCCTGGGCCGTCCATCTCGGCAAAAAAGATGCTCTGCCAGGTGCCGAGTTCCAGTTTTCCCTGTACAATTGGCAGGGCTTCGCTTGCTCCGAGCAGCACGGCTTTGAGATGGGCATCAGCATTATTGTCTATGCGGTCGTGCCTGTACCCGGCCCCAGAAGGAACAAGTCTGTCCAGCAGATTCAGGACATCTTCCCTGAGCCCGCTTTCATTTTCATTAATTATAATGCCTGCAGTCGTATGCCTGGTACTGATGAGGCATATGCCTTCCTGTATTCCGCTTATCCTGACCTCTTCCTGTACTTCGGAGGTAATGTCTATCAGCTCTATGCGCCTTGAAGTTTCAATGTTGAGTTTCAAGTCCTTCCCTCTGAACTTTATGCGGTCTGCTGTATTTTTTGCCTGAAAATCTTTTTGACTGAATAATACCTTCGCCTCAGGCCTTTTATCTTTATGGTCTCATTTTATCTATCTGTTTTTCCGGATTTTGCCGCTTCTCAGGTTTATATCTTGTTTTGTACCTTATATACAGGTCCTTTTATAGAGGATAAATAATTCATTAGTTGCGGGAAAAGAAGGTTAGAAGGCAGAAGTCCAGACTCATGGTTTTTAAGTCTGGAATACTTTGTTGGCAATCCCTGGTTAATTAGATTATATTGTTTCAAATGCTCGACAGCGGCACCTGCCGCTTTTTACCTGTGTGCCACACAGGGTTGTAGTTGGACTGCTGCCGGGTAGAAAAGAATATCCTAACTTATATTATCAGTAAGAGAAACCAAATATTATAAAAAAAATACTCTATCCGGGCTGAGAAATATTTCCCTTGACCCGGAAACCGCTTTTTCAAACTACTTCCCTAAAAGATCTTTTCAAACTCCCTGTTCCAGAGGTTTGTTCAAAGATCCTGTTTTCAGAATTGTATTGAGGTAGAGTCTTGCCCAGACAAAGGTTATTCCGGCTCCGATTCCGTTCCCTACGACAATCCCCCACCAGGCACCTACCTGGCCCATATCCAGATTGAAGGCGAAAAAGGCTGCAAAGATCGGGGTAAATACTATGGTTCTCAGGAGGTTTGCGGTAAGCGCGCTCATGCCTTTTCCTGCACCCTGGAAGAAAGATGTCGAGAGCATTCCGAGAGAAACTGACGGATAGAAGATACAGATCACACGCAGGAAGTGGGTGAGGTCTGGCGCTATATGGGCGGCTTCTGCTGTCTGCGTGAAAATTGCTGCAATCTGCGGGGCAAAAATAAAAGTAAATACAGCAACCACACTTTCGATAAGGAGGCCCAGTTTTATTGCATAGGTATGGGCAATTTCTGCTTTTTCAAAGTCCTTTGCTCCGAAAGCGGCTCCTGAAACCGAAACTACAGCTGTTGCAATCCCTATAAGGGGGGCAATCGCAATTGTTGCAATCCGCCAGCCAGTAGAGTAGACAGCAACTCCGTCGGTATTGCTTACGTTTACAATAATAAGGTTGAGTACAAGCATGGATAATGACATAGAAAGCTGCTGGGCGGAGGCGGGGATTGTAATCCTGAAGATGTCATTTACAATATTTCTTTCAAAGCTGAAGTCTTTAAAATCGAAGGAAACGAAAGTATCCTTCCTGAAAAATAGCCAGTTCAGCATCATAACCGAAGAGACTGCAAGAGATAGCAGGGTCGCCCAGGCTGCGCCCGCAATTCCCATTTTAAAGGTGTATATGAAAATAGGGTCAAGGATAATATTCAGGACTGCGCCAAAGATCATTGCCTGCATTGCGCGCTTTGAATCCCCTTCGGCTCTCAGGATGGAGTTAGCTACATTCGTAAAAAAAACTACTAAGCTCCCGAGGAATATCACCCTTGCGTAAGCTACTGCGAGATCGGTTGTTTTTCCTGCTCCTGCCAGAGTGAAGATCTGAGGGGCAAAAACATAGAAGGGTATGGTAAATATCAGAACGAGAAGCAGCATCATTATAATCGTATGTACGGCTACGTTGTCTGCTCCTGCTTTATCCCGTGCTCCTATCTTTCGGGAGATGGCTGCTCCTCCCCCTATACCCAGCCCGTTGGATAAAGCCATGCTTATGAAAAAGAAAGGAAATACGAAGCCCATTGCAGCAAGCGCATCCGCTCCAAGCCCTGAAACCCAGAAAGTATCTACCAGCTGGTAAATGGTCTGGACGGACATCGCAACAATCATCGGGACCGCAAGTTTGATAATGGCTTTTTTTGGGTCTCCTTCAAGGATCTTTACGCCGCGTGTTTCCGGACTTTTTTCAGGATTGACGGGATTTGAATTTACGACTGCTCTGGTTTTCATTTAGTGATCTTCCTTTTAATACGTCTTTTTCCCTTTTCCTCTTTTTCAGGAATGGAATCTTTTTCAGGAGCTCAGGGGACTCAGACCAAACATTAAATGAACGTGTATTTTATCCCGTAACCTGCAGAATTAAGTTCCTTCAATGTTTCATTCAGGGAGAAAAGAAATTCGTTTCTAAGCCTTTCGGTCAGCTGCTCCGGACCAATGCACCTGAAATATGCCGGAGTTCCTTCGATGACTTCCACATACTTCTTTTTTGACATTCTCTCCAGCGTAGCATAAATCTTTGGCCTGGGAACGTGCGTAAATTCATGGATTTCCCTTGCTGTCGCCTCGCCCATGCTGAGGAGTCCCAAATAGATCTTCGCCTCGTTTTCTGTGAATCCGAGTTTCTTGAGTTTGCCTATGAGCTCCGTGTACATTGCAGATCTCAGTATCCAGTATCGTTTCCCAGGGCCCGGGGCTTTTCCCTTTCAGGTACTTCCATCCAGTTTCTTCAGTGTGCCAAGCATTGTCTCCAGGCTTTCCTTGTAGGCTGCAATATCTTCTTCAGCAAGCCTGTTAAGGACCTCAGATACACTTTTTTCAAGTTCCTCTGTGAACCAGTCCCTGTAGGCCTTTCCTTTTTCCGTAAGTGAAACCAGGGTCTTTCTCCGGTCCCCGGGGTCTCCCTTCCTGAAGACAAGCTCTTCTCTTTCCAGAGCATCGATCATGCTGGTCAGGCTCCCTTTCTGAAGGTCCAGGCATTTTCCAAGAGTCGTAGGCATTATCTCACCTACTGAACCTATAATCAGGATAGCCTTATTCTGATTCTTGTTAAGATTGTATGGGCTATTTCCTGCCTGGTGAAAAGTTTTGGCAAAATTTTTATGGAAGAGATGGATCATCTCAAACTGAAGTTTTACCGTCTCTTTTATTATTTCTTCTTTCATTGGTTATCACAGTGAGGCGCTTTTTTCCAGTCCTGATCCGGATGATAAAGCCAGGGATAGTAGCCAGGGATCTGTTTGTGAGGCGTTTTTGATCCAGAAGATCTGTTTTGCGAGGCGTGCTTGATTCAATCTTCGGACTGGTTTCTGGCGGGTGTTTTCCCGATCTTATCGGGTTTGACTTTTTTGTTGGGTTTACCGAAGCTTATCGGGTTTGACTGGGTTTTAATTTCTATCTTATCATCCGAATCATGACTGTATTAAATCTTACTATTTACTTTTCTTACTGTTCGATTTCAAACTAAATACCGAATAGGTTTTATTTATATTTTATGATCTGATAATCGAAAATATCTGCAAGTATAAGGCATCCTGGTGTAATCAACATTTTTCCCCGGGTTTTGTAGCATGGATCATACGTCTCAGGTAGAACTGAGCCCACACAAAAGTGATCAAAGACCCGATAACCGTACCCGCAACCAGCCCCCACCACACACCAAGCAGCCCCCAGCCGAATTCATAGGCAAAGAGCAAGGCAAAGAGGGGAGTCATTATAAGGCTCCGGAGAAGAGTTGCAATAAGGGCGCTTGTGCCTTTTCCTGCCCCCTGGAAAAGAGATGCAGAGAGTATTCCGAAGGCAACCGCCGGATAGAATACGGTCATAATTTTCAGGAGCCTTGTTAGTTCAGGGGCGATACGGGCGGCAGTTTCGGCCTGGGTAAAAATGGCTGCAATCTGCGGGGCAAATGCGAATACAGCAATGCCTATGGCGGCTTCTACCAGAAAGCCTATTTCTGTTGCATAAATAAGGGCTTGCCGGGCTTTTTTAAAGTTAAGTTCTCCGAAGGCAGCCCCGCTAATCGAGACCACGGAGATTGAAATTCCAATTAAAGGAGCAACCGCAATGCTTGCGACTCTCCAACCTGTGGCGTAGATTGCAACCCCATCGGTGCTGCTGACATTGACAATTATAAGGTTCATGAGGAGAGCGGTCATCGCCAGGGCGACCTGCTCTACTGATGAAGGAATGCCCACCCTGAAGATGTCCCGGACAATGGCTCTGTCGAATTTGAAGGAATGGAACCTGAAAGTCACATAGGTGTCCTTTTTGACAAAAAACCAGTAGAACATCAGCAGACCCGAGCTAGCAAAAGAAATCACAGTCGCAAGAGCAGCCCCTGCAACCCCAAGCCCCAGGGTATAGATAAAAACAGGGTCAAGCACTATGTTCAGGCCGGACCCCAGGATCATGGACTGCATGGCTCGCTTTGAGTCCCCTTCGCTCCTGAGAATGGAGTTTGCAACGTTCGTAAAAAAGAACACAAAACTGCCTGCAAAGATAACCCGGGCATATGAAACCCCTAATCCGGTTGTATCTCCGGCTCCACTGTACACAAAGAGGTCTTTTACAAAGGCAAGGGCGAGCACGGTAAGGGCAACTGTGAGGATGAACATTATCACGAAGGTATGCACTGCAACGTTATCCACGCCTGCCTTGTCCCTTGCACCTATCCGCCGGGAAACCGCAGCTCCTCCCCCAACTCCAAGCCCGCTTGTAAGCGCCATCTGAATAACGAAAAAAGGAAAGGCAAACCCCACCGCAGCAAGGGCATCTGCACCAAGACCTGCAACCCAGAAAGTATCGGTCAGGCTGTAGATGGTCTGTACGGACATTGCAACTATAATAGGAATTGAGAGCTTGACCACGGCTTTTTTAGGGTCTCCGAGGAGGACATCCACCCCTTCCGTAACTTTTTGAGTTGGGAGGACTTCTGTTTTTTCCTTCTCATCCCTGCTTTCCTTTGCCTCTTTCTCTCCGGTGTTCCCTTTTTCTTCTACCGTTTCCCTGCTCATTTTTCCCGCCGTTTTTGGACTCACACATTTTTCATAAAACCTCAACAGGAAGCCCCTGAGTCTTTAGCTCAGGGGTAGTTGACTCTATCACATATTTTTTATCCTATTCTTCTTTGATCTCTCTGCCTTTAACATTTTCTTATTTGCGGTGAAAAGTTTTTTATTTACTTCCCAGATGCAGGGATAAATTTATAACCTGAGGACAAAATTTTGTGGATCAGAAGAATTAAAATCAATTAATTGGCTTGATAACTGTTTAATATCGATTTCTCGGGATAATGGGTCAAGATCTTTATATATGAAAAAGTAATTTTCAGCACCATGCATTATTATAAAATAATATTTACTTTAGATTAATTTAATAATAAGCTGAAAATCAAAAGATAGAGACGAATTTTAAATGAAAACGGGAAATTAGCGAGTTAAAAATTCTGCAAATTCAATTCCTTTTCACTCTTTTTGGGCAAAGTAAAATCATGATTTGTTGCCACAGGATTCAGGTACCTGTAACTTTTCATCCTAAATAATACTTTTTGCCTAAAATTCCCGGAACAAATAGGAGATAGATTATGTTTTCAAAACCCGATTTCAGGGGAATAGTAAATTCTATGGGTCTTGTCTTTGGAGATATCGGGACAAGTCCCATCTATACCCTTACAGTTATATTCCTTCTCACAAGACCTACGGAAATTCACGTAATAGGAGTTTTATCTTTAATCATCTGGACACTTATTATACTGGTGACTATGGAATATGCCTGGCTTGCTATGAGCCTGGGAAAAAAAGGAGAAGGAGGCACTATAGTCTTAAAAGAGATCCTTCTTCCCCTGCTGAAATCAAGTAGAAATGTTTCTTTAATTACGATATTGGCCTATATTGGGACTTCGTTCCTTCTCGGAGACGGAGTAATTACGCCTGCAATAAGCATACTGAGTGCTGTCGAAGGGATACGCATTATTTCCGGATTTGAAAATACAGGACAGGGAACTCTTATGTTAATTGCCAGCTTGATTGCAATAGGCCTTTTTTCCTTCCAGAATAAAGGATCTGAAAAAATTGCATGGGCATTTGGACCAATAATGGTTGTCTGGTTTTTAGCTCTTGCAGTTTCAGGCATTGCCTCAATATTTTATACCCCGGCTGTATTAAAGGCTATAAATCCGTATTATGCTATTGACTTTCTCTCACATAACGGGCTTGTAGGCTTCTTTGTATTATCTGAAGTTACTCTTTGTTGTACCGGTGGAGAGGCATTATATGCCGATATGGGCCATCTTGGGAGAGAGCCTATCTTAAAAGCCTGGAAGTTGATATTTTTCGCATTGGTTTTTAATTATCTTGGGCAGGGAGCATTCCTTATTAGAAATCCTGATTCTAAAAATGTTTTATTTGAGATGATCAATCATCAGGCACATATTATATTTATTCCATTCCTTATCCTGAGCATCATAGCTACGATTATTGCCTCTCAGGCTATGATTAGCGGTGTGTTCTCAATAGTTTATCAGGGAATAACGACCCGAATAATGCCAATGTTAAAAATAGATTATACATCCGGGGAATTAAAGTCACAGATATATATAAGTGCGATAAATTGGATGCTCCTTATTTCCGTATTATGCATGATATTTGTGTTTAAAGAATCGAGCAAACTTGCGGCTGCATATGGACTGGCAGTTACCGGGACCATGACGATTACGGGTATGTTGATGACTTCGATATTTTATCACAAAAAACAGACGTCAAAGGTTATTATTTCGCTATTTATAACATTCATCGACATAGTATTCCTCCTCTCAAATACCTATAAAATACCGCATGGAGGTTACTGGTCCGTTATTATAGCAGCTGTTGTCTTTGCTCTTATAGTTATATACACTTCCGGGCAAAAAAGGCTTTATGAACTGATGAAGCCCGCTAAATTTGAGGATTTCCTTGGAAAATATAATAAGGTATATACCACCGAAAATAAAATCAGTGGAACTGCCCTTTTCTTTTCACGAGACATAAACAGAATCCCTCAATACATTTCCCACGTAATGTTCAGGAATAACATTATTTATGAAAATAACATTTTTATTTCAATTATTAAGTCAGACAGTCCATTTGGAGTCGAGAGCTCGTTCACAAAAGAATTGGCAAAAGGATTGAGGTTATTTGAAATAAAGATGGGTTACATGGAAATTATTGATGTGGAACAAATTCTGAAAGACAATGGAGTTACTGAAAAAACAATTTTTTACGGAATCGAAGACATATTTACCAGTAATTTAATATGGAGAACCTTTTCCGTAATAAAGAAACTATCCCCTTCGTTTGTCCAGTTCTACAGGCTTCCTGCTGATGAGCTTCATGGAGTTATGACAAGGTTTGAAATGTGAACCTAAGAAGGTAGCTTAAGAAGACAGCTTAAGAAGGTGGCTTCACTGAAGCCCCTTAATTATTGGATTTGAGCATAATCAGGATATACAGGCCGGAAAGGAATTTCATGGTCTGAATTCTTTTTATGCCATTTTTTACGTGGTTTAAATATTCATTATTCACTCCGGTTCTGTATTTTTCGTTTTCTCTTTTATAGGCTTTGAGATCCGGTTCTCAACTACAATTCTTAGTTTTTACCCTTATATACTCCTTCAAATCTGCCCTCAAATACCTGTCAATCTCCTCCCACTTGTTGTTCCTTGTTTCAGTAAAGAGGAATGCAAAAACCGGATACTGCCTGTAATCAAGCTTCCGCAGTTCCAGGGGCTTTTCAAAGCGAGAAACAAAACCTTCATAATCAAATGCTTCAATATCTTCCGTTTCAATCTCATCCGGCTTTTTGGCAATCAAAAGGCAGCAGGTACTGTTATCTTTCCCCCTCTCCTGAGCTTCATCCTTACCCTTCAGGATCTCCTTCCAGTCCGGCTCCAGCCCCTCTAAAAAATACCTGTGGACATTGATTCCGTAAGCATAATACGCGATATCGGCAGTGCACCACCCCGCAAACCTGATCGGGTTCACCTCTATAGGTACCAGCCTGTTGTTTTTGTCCACCCGCAGTTCGATATGCAGCGGGAAATCCCGTAGTCCTGGTCCCTGCAGCCCCGCTTCCGGCAACTCAGAACCTTGCACCTCATAATCCCACAGCTTTGCAGCTTCATTTATTTGCTGTAGAAGTTTCAGGGCTGCTTCCAGATAGGTCTCAATGATCTTTTTTGAAGTCACATAGACCTTGTCTTCAACATCATTTTCCGCCGGAAACAGGTGCTTCAGGATATTCAGGACCACCGGCTTTCCCTCGCCGTTGTAGTAAGCATCCACAGCCAGCTCCGGCCCTTCGATGCAATCTTCAAGCACAAATTTCCCTGAACTGAACACCTGAGCCGGGAACAACCCTTTGATTGCTTCCATTTCCTGCTTTAAGGCTGGCAGGATCTTTTCCCATTCTTCCCCGGTACTGACCTTATAAACCCCTGCACTGAAGAACCCGACTGCCGGTTTGATTATGAAAGGCTTTTTAACGGCTCCGATATCCAGTTCGTCCAGGTTTTCAAATTTCACTCCCTGATAGGAAAAGTCAGGATAGATGTGCTCAATCAGCTGCCTGAACCTGAACTTATCCTTAAAGAGCCCTATTTTTTCAGGGATGCCGGTGAATCCGAGGTTGTTTGCTATCCAGACGAGGGAAATTTCAGAATTGCTGTATAGTTTGCAGGTTTTCTGGCTTTTGAGGAGTTCTATGAATTCAGTGTCTTCAAGAAGTTTTACGTCTTTGTTGAAACCCAGGCGTTCAGAGGTTTTGTTTTTCAGGACAGGTAATTTCATCTCTGTGATGATATCCTTCAGAATTTGAGAAACGTATGGCTCTTCAAGTATGATCAACTATCCCACCCCTCTTATATGAATTCTCAGTTATCCTACTTCCCTTTTATGAATTTTGTTTTTCAGCTTATATTGGTCCGGCAGTTTTGCCTGAAACACCAGGTTTTATTTGCTGATTCGGAAGAATCTCAGTTTTTTATATTCTTTCACATTGTAATACAAAAATGCAATTTCGTATGAATAAGTATTTATCTTTATAATGCCTCTATTATTTGTTACTATTATTCTCAAATATTTTATTACAAATTAACTTGATAATATGGGGAAAACGGGGTCAATTGTGAGGGGTGGCTTTATGAAGCAGGGAACAGGAGCAAAAAAGGCTTCACAAAAGGAAAAAGTCGATTTGCACGTACATAGTATACGGGGAAAATTGTCATCTGCAGCTTCACCGTTCCCCTATCTTGTCCCGGCATTTGCTCCTGTTTCGTTTCCTGCTTCTGAGTACCTGTTTTTTTCTCCCGGGCTTCTCCAGCTTGATCTGAATATTTACCGGGAGCCCATGATAAAAATGCTTATTAAAGAACAAAGTGAGGACCTTTACCGGCTGATAAAAAAGGTGCACTTTGATGGAAAATACTACCGGGTAAAAAGTGTGCATTCCGGAGGATGGGAACACTGCTGGGAACTGGCGGTCAGGATACAGTTTTTCGGAAAGCTGCAGGGGTTAGCCTTCGAGCCGAAGAGGGTCGTTTCCGGAAAAGATAAGAAAATAATCTACAGGTCCCTCATTCTGGTAAATCCTCATGAACTGTGGGACGAGGAGCTGGTCGAAAGGTTATGGAACCTTCAGGAGAGAATCGAGTTTCTGATTGCAAAAATCCTCTTTCACGAATGCATCCATGTCCTCATCTTCCTCGGAAAAACTCTGCCTTCAGGTTTCGGGCAGACGGATATTTTCCTTGAATTCAGGGAGATTCTTGAGTTTGCAAACTCGAAAAAACTGTGCCCCGAAAGTTGTGGTGTCAAGTCCCACCTTCAGAATCTGGCTGACCTTTCCCCGGACTTTCCCGAAAGCTCCGGAGAAAAGCTGGATAAGGTCCCTGAACTCTATGAGTTCCTGATCCACGAAAAATACAGCATCAAAAAAACCGATCAGGCTTTCGGCCTTTCCTGGAGCAACAGGAAAGTTTCCCGCAACTACGCGAAGATGGCAGCTTTGAAGATGGGCTCCTGCCCGGGGTCCAGTAAAAAGGATTGGGAAAAGGAAGTCTTCAGACTGCACAGGGATTTGAAAGAGCTGTATGACAGGATTGATGACAAGAAGGGCTCTGCGGAGGGCTGTTAAAAAATTCCTTGAGATACTTGAATCACAAAAAACTGGTTAATATAAGAGCAAGAGCTGAAAACCCCGGGAAATTAAGGCTGTCAGGACATTTTGTCATTTTTCATAGGTACTTACATTTTTTCTCCATTTTCCAATAACATTTTCAGGTTCTCCCCTTCTTCTTTCATATGCACCCTGATATCTTCAACCCTCTTCCCCGCAACCTTTGAAAGTAACCCTCCAAACCGAAATGAAAGCGCAGCAGTAAAAACACTTCCACCATTTGAAGGCTTTATGGAAAACGAGCCGCCGGAACAAATAAGAGACTCCGGAAACAGCACCTTATACTCGATCAATTCATTCCGTACACAGCTGGTAATCTCAAAGCTTAATTTTTCCAGTTTGCCCCCGAGGTATTCCTCGGCATAAAGCACAGAGCCTTTTTCAAAATTCTGTCCTTTAACCCACTTAGCAAGTACGTGGTCTTTGTGCCAGGCTCTGTAGTTTTCCGTAAAATGAGCAAACCATTCAAAAACAGCTTCAGGTGATCTGTTTATTACTACGGAATCTTTCAGCGTTGCCATAGTTTGAGTCCCCATTCTCCCTTTGCTTATATTGGTGGCTAAAATACATGTTTTTATCTCTAAAATCACTCGGGCGAGAAATCTTTAAAAAGAACAGTAGTCTTAAAAATAAGGTTTTTACTTTCGCGGGAATATGAGCTTGGTGCACCTTTTTTCAGGCGCAACTTCCTCATGTCTCAGGTGGTAAAAAAGGTATATTCTGTAATTTTCATAGCCTGCAGTATTCTGTAATTTTTATAGCTTCTGCAGTTTATAGCCAGATTTCATCCCTTTTTAAGATAAATACGGCCATTAATAAGAACGTTAAATTTGCTGCCCCGAACCCGGGCATGGTTTTCTCCGGGAGATATGACTCTGTTTTTACCTGGATTGGAAGGTTAAGCGTGTAGTCTTCTGCATTCTCAATATCTTCCTCGAAATAGTAAACGACTCTGCCTTGAACATTGAAGTTCCATAAATCACTGGGATAAGGAAGTTTTTTAGATCGTTTTGACATTAAAGAATAAGCCGGAAATAAGGATTATTTAAATTTAAGACAGCCTCTAAGAGGATGCTAAATGACATCAAATGGAATACTATGAAATTTATTTTAATAAATTAAAATCAAAATTAACCCATAAACAAATATATTAATTGAGGTATTGTGCCAACCACAAAATAAATTTAGAATACAAGTGAAAAGAAAAAGTCATGCTAATTTTATATGTTTACGCATGATACCTCATCAAAAAAAATAAGGGAAATTAGTTTCCCTTAAAAAATAAGGGAAATTAGTTTCCCTTAAGATATGCGAGAATCATTTCAAGTATATGTATTATCTCACTTCTTTTTAGACCGTTTGTTTCTTCTGTATTATTATCCGAAGATGTTGATGTAAGAGTATTATTTACAGTTATTGTTTTGCTTGTAATTGCAAATGTGGAATATTCAGATACTTCAGCTGTAAAGTACACATACGTTGAATCCTGTCCTGTTATTGTAATTGGTACTGCTACCCATTTACTATTATCATACATATTCAGGACAATGGATGATTTATCAAGACCATTTGCTTGAAGCCATGTCTTTTCAACTTTAAAATTAACAGCTGCATCTTCAATATCATTTACATTATCACTGTCGATCCATATGTTAAATGACTTGTAAATATCACCTGTTGGTTTCTCAACTAAAGATGTATCATCTTTCAGATCTTCGATAACAACTTTTGCCTTGCCTGAATCTGTTGTTGATTCAAAATATATATTGTTGACAACTGAATTGTCATTCTTAACATCAACAGTTACCTTCTGGCTATTATCCATGTTTACCTGTGTTGTTTCTACATACTGGATATTAGTCTGTGATGAATCACCTATAATTGTGACATCACCATTATATACAGAAGAATTGTTAGCTGTGATGTAATCCTCGTCTGTGTTTACAGACGTAATAATATCATCATCTGAAGACTCATAATTATAGTCATCGTCAGAATTGTAAATATCGTTATCTGTTGATATTACTGTAGTATCAACTACAACAGAATCATCTGCAACGATAGTATCTTCTTTTTCAACAGAATTTTCATTAGTGTCATCAGAAACATCAACAACAGTAGTTTCATCTTCAATAGTCGAATTGTCTCCTGATGAATTTGCCTTCGCCCCTGCAGTAGCGCATGGGAGTACAGCCCCAAAAATAAGGACTGAAACTAATAGTATTGACAGATATTTTTTCATCCTCTATACCTCTTCCAGGGGATTACCTGTAGAATTGTTTTGCAAAATATGTTTTTCAAAATTTTTACTTTTGATCTCACCAGGAACTATTTTTCTCCAATAAGTACGTCTTGGTTTATCGAGCCTATGGTTTAATTCACTTTCGGCTGGCTTACTGCAGTAAAATTATGTGAAGTTTGCCTTCCAATTGCGATATTGTTGAAATCAGGATATAGCTTCTGTATTTCTCCCGTCTTTTCCTTTGTATCATTTGTGAAAACTCACTAAAAAAATGGATTTTAGGGATGGCAATATAAATGGCAGTTTATTAAGAGTTGAGAAACACTACTTTTCTTGACTCTTTTTCAGGTCTCCCGCTTACCTTAAAAGTATTTTAGGTATAGAATTATTCATAACACTATAAAAAAATCAAACTTAAAATTAAAATCGCAATTCTTATCTGTAAAAATTATATTTATTTGAGAAGTAGTGTTTTGAGGGCATAAGGAGCACAGGAATATAATCGGTGAGGTAACTTTTCCAGTGAGAAAGCTTTTTCGTCAGCTATCCCCAAGGCTAATCTTAAAAAGCCGGCTGGAGCTTTATCCGTCCTTGTGCTGCGATTTTTAGCTATCTGGCTTATTCTTATTGTCTTGCACTGCTCTCTTTGACGTTAAAACGGGAATAACAGGTCTTCTTTTAAAACGCATGATTCTCAAGTCCGTACCTTCGTTTTATACTCTTAAAAAGGTGAGCTCATGAAAATGCGAATTTTTCTAATAACTGTCTTATTTGTTCTATTAGCAGTTTCTTCTCCGGCTTCAGACGTTGTTCCTGATTTACGAATAGATAATATTTACAATCAAGCGAGTAGTCCCGAAACCTCGTACACTTCTTCTCAGTCCACTGTTTCAAAACCAGATTTGTCTCTAACTGAAAGCAATAGATTAGGACTTGTTTCCGGGGATGTGGCAGAGTATAAAATCAAGTTATACGTTGGGCCCGGAGAATATGACAGTATCACTCTTACCAACTATGTGCAGGAGAAAAGTCCCTGGACTACAAAAGCGGATGAAAATCTGGTGATTCTGCCAGGGCATGCTTTGACTGAGAAATTCTATTCCGACATGGCGATATACTATGCTCAGCAGGGGTACAGCGCATATATCCTGGATAGGAGAGAGACAAATATTCCAGTGGATGAAACTGATTTCAGTTTTATGCAGGACTGGACTTTCGATGAATACCTTAAGGACACATACAAAGGTATCAATGTCTCAAGAAGCCATACAGCTCTCTTAAACGGAAAATCTGCAGAAAGCATAGAGGTTACAGCAATCGGCCACAGTCATGGAGCACTGCTTCTAACGGCTTATGAGGCAAGTGAGTATGACGATCTCCCTGCAGGCTCTGTTGACAGAGTAGTGCCTGTTGATATTATTATCAAATATAATCCAAAAAATTCGGAATTAATACCGAATCAGATGCAGGAATTTGCTTCCATTTCCGAAAGTATCGAAAAAGGAGGTTATAATGATAGTAGTATGGCAGGTATGATGTACAGAGGCTACAAGGCTTCTACAGAGCCTGAAGGGCACGATTTCAATCTTACATTCACAAACAGGCAGTTTTTCAGGCTCATGGCAAGCCAGACATATAGTTTTTCCGAATATCCCTATACTCCGGACTATCACTACTGGAGCGGGGATCTTAGCGGCCTCTATCATGTTGACGAAAACCGGCTGCTTAATTTGACTTTAACCGGGGGAGCTGTCCCTTATACGCCAAAGTATCTGGACCAGTATATGGCCTGTCTCTTATACACATCTGACGCTGCCGACGAATAGAGAGGTG
>NZ_JJQY01000109.1:0-31974 GCF_000979295.1 Methanosarcina sp. 1.H.T.1A.1
GTGTTTTTATGCTTAGGAGGTGATCCAGCCGCAGATTCCCCTACGGCTACCTTGTTACGACTTAACCCCCCTTGCGAAATTCAGGTTCGAACACGGCACAGAGTCCGTGCCCTCACCCATACCTCACTCGGGTGGTTTGACGGGCGGTGTGTGCAAGGAGCAGGGACGTATTCACCGCGCTATATTGAAACGCGATTACTACGGATTCCAGCTTCACGAGGGCGAGTTACAGCCCTCGATCCGAACTACGAATGGGTTTGTGAGATTGCCAACCCCTTTCGGGGTAGGGACCCATTGTCCCATCCATTGTAGCCCGCGTGTAGCCCGGGAGATTCGGGGCATACTGACCTACCGTGGCCCGCACCTTCCTCCGATTTAACACCGGCGGTCCCCACAGAGTACCCATCGTCCCGGAGGACATGCTGGTAACAGTGGGCACGGGTCTCGCTCGTTGCCTGACTTAACAGGATGCTTCACAGTACGAACTGGCGACGGCCATGCACCTCCTCTCAGCGATTCAGGCAAAGTCTTCAGCTTGGCCTACATATTGCTGTCGCCCCCGGTGAGTTGTCCGGCGTTGAGTCCAATTAAACCGCAGGCTCCACCCGTTGTTGTGCTCCCCCGCCAATTCCTTTAAGTTTCAGCCTTGCGGCCGTACTTCCCAGGTGGCTCGCTTCACGGCTTCCCTGCGGCACCAGACACGGTCGCGCCATGCCTGACACCTAGCGAGCATCGTTTACGGCTGGGACTACCCGGGTATCTAATCCGGTTCGTGCCCCCAGCTTTCGTCCCTCACCGTCGAACCCGTTCTGGTAAGACGCCTTCGCCACAGGTGGTCCCACAGGGATTACAAGATTTCACTCCTACCCCTGTAGTACCTCTTACCTCTCCCGGTTCCAAGCCTGGCAGTATCCCCCGAAAGCCTAACGGTTAAGCCGTCAGATTTCCCGGAGGACTGACCAAACCGGCTACGGACCCTTTAGACCCAATAATCACGATCACCACTCGGGCCGCCGGTGTTACCGCGGCGGCTGGCACCGGTCTTGCCCGGCCCTTGCTAACAGGTGTAGTTTACACACCTGGACAGCCAGCAAATGTTGCTGGCACTCGGTGTCCCCTTATCACGGTTTCCCGCATTGTAAAGTTTTCGCGCCTGCTGCGCCCCGTAGGGCCTGGATTCATGTCTCAGAATCCATCTCCGGGCTCTTGCTCTCACAACCCGTACCCGTCGTTGGCTAGTAGGTACATTACACCCACTACTACCTGATAGGCCGCAGACCCATCCTTGGGCAGACGAATCCATTTTACGCATAAAGCATTCCAGCATATATGCGGTATCCGGAATTATCCCCAGTTTCCCGGGGTTATGCCGGTCCCAAGGGCAGGTTATCCACGTGTTACTGAGCAGTACGCCATGTTCACGAAGAACATATGACTCGCATGGCTTAGGCGAACACCGATAGCAGTAACCTCTGGCAGGATCAACCAGAATTGTTATACACACTTTGTTCCTTAAAGGTCTTGGTCGCAGAAACTTGCACTAACAACTAGCAATTCAGTTAGTTCATTTCGCGATAGATGTTGAAACATCTATCACCCAGAATTAACCGAACCGACAAATCCTCGTCAGACAGAAAAAATAACTCCTGTCCCCACCAAATTAATAATGAGTAGTAATTGCTGCATTTATGATGCAGGAAATTATAGTTACTCACTCATAGTATTTAAAGGTATCGAATTCCCCCCTTGACAGGAAGAACCTTCGCCAGATTACTATGAGAAAACTTTCTCGCGGGATTTTGAGGTCCACGCCAGAGAGAGAGATATATGTACACGCTCATAGTATATAAAGCATTGTATTTCTCTTTTGAAAAAGACGAAATATCAAACCACATGACTATGAGAGAACCAACCAACACAACAATATTCATGCTGGCACTGGAAACATACATACATGAGTTGTAGTATATAAAGATTTTCATTCAGGCAACATTGTATAGAAAAACAAACATAACATATAATGAAATTTTGTTTTTTTCAGTTCCTGAATCCCACCCTGGAATTAATAATTCAAGAGCGGTGCACGCTTGTTTTACGTGTGAGACATACAACCATGTATCCGGTATATATACCTGTCGCCATACACACCACATGAAAAAAAATAATAATAAGAAGGAACAAAAAGAAAGCAGAAAAGCGCAGCATTAAAATAACAACAGGAAGTTGGAAGCGGCACGATGAATAACCTTAAAGCCCAAAAAAAGAGATATAGAATATTTAAGGGTATAAAAATAAAAAAATAATATAATTGCAAACTACATATAACGAGGTATCACACTGGCAGACTTAAAGAAACCTATATCAAAAGCCAATCCCAGCACGGAAGAGACGGTAACAAGAATACGTACTCCGCGCAAGGAAAATAACGAGATTCTGGCAACCGTTGAAAGTCTCCTTGGTGCAAACCGTCTTAAGCTCCGTTGCATAGATGGAGTCATCCGTATGGGGAGAATTCCGGGTTCGATGAAAAAGAAAACCTGGATTAGAGAGGGAGATGTTGTCATCGTTGTGCCATGGGAATTTCAGAACGAAAAGGCAGACGTTATATGGAAATACACAAGGCCACAGGTAGACTGGCTCGAGAGAAAAGGGTACCTGAAAGGATAACATAGTAATGGACCAGGACGAGAAAATAAGGCGCCTTGACAGCGCCAAAGATAAAGCGCGTGCTAGGGAGAAAGACTCCGCCAGGCTGAAGGTGGAAGAAAATGTATTCGACGTGCCCACCCTAAAAGTCCTTTATACCCTTTCCAATAAGGGCATAATAAAGGCGCTGGGGGGCGCCATCAGTACCGGAAAGGAAGCAAATGTTTTCTATGCAGAAGGTGAGGAAAGAGAACTGGCAATAAAGATATACAGAATGGCCAGCAGCACTTTCAAGGCGATGGATGCCTATATTATGAAAGACCCTCGCTTCACAAACATTAGAAATAACAGGCGAGACATCATTTTCGCATGGACACGCAAGGAATTCCAGAACCTGAAACGTGCAAAGAGCGCAGGAATACGAGTGCCTGAGCCATTGGTTGCGGAGAAAAATATTCTGATTATGGAGTTCATGGGAGAAGAAAAGGTGCCCTATCCCCTATTGAAGAACACGCACCTGAAAAACGAGGAAGCAAAGCTTGTTTATGACAGAATCGTCGAATATATGCGCCTCCTCCATAAAGAAGCGAATCTCGTCCATGCCGACCTGAGTGAATACAATATCCTCATTGATCCGGCAGATAAGACCCCGGTTTTCATCGACATGGGGCAGTCTGTGACCCTAGAACACCCTAATGCCAGAGAGTTTCTCTACAGAGACGTGCAAAATATACTCAGGTTCTTCAGCCGCTATGGAATAACAGACAAACCTGAAGAACTGCTTTCAAAAATACAGGCGGAAACAACATGACTCAGTATCTTAAAATTCCCAAAGAGCGAATCGGAGCAATTATTGGTCCTAAAGGAGAAACAAAGAAATTTATCGAGGACAAAACCGCTTGTCAACTGGACATAGACAGCGACAGCGGAAAAATCGATATTACCTGCGAGGAAGATCCATTGAAAGAATTCAGGATTCTTGAAACCCTCAAAGCTATAGGAAGAGGTTTTAGTCCCGAAAAAGCCCTTGGAATCCTTGAAGATGACATGTTAATGCTTGAGATCATTGACCTATCCGACGTCGCCACCACTCCAAAAGAGCTCCAGCGCGTAAAAGGCAGGATTATAGGAAGAGGTGGACGAACCAGAGAGCTTGCGGAAAGCCTGATAAATGTCAAGATATCAGTATACGGAAAAACCGTATCCATACTCGGATACCCTGAACAGAACACCATAATCCGAACAGCCATAAAAATGCTGCTTGACGGAGCTACACACGGCGCGGTATATAAGTTCCTTGAAAAGAAGCATCAGGAGCTATTACATTCCCAGCTGGACTCAATTGAATATTACTAAAAAAGTGTTAAAAAATGGAGAGTTCCGGAAGCTCAATCTTATCCGGCCTCTTCAGAGTTTTCTTCATCATCTTCTTCTAACCTTGTTCCGCCGCCTTCAAGGAACTTACCCCTTCCCTGCTTTGCATTAATGGACTCTTCTATCCAGATTACCTCGCCTCTGGAGAGTGTATATTGCGGAAAGACCGCGTCCATTCCTTCAAAAGGCGTCCAGCCAGCTTTACTGTGCAGCATTTCAGCTTTTATGGGTTGAAGGTTGCGTGGATCTACAATAATGAGATCTGCATCAAACCCCACTTCAAGCCGGCCTTTTCCCTGAAGATCCAGCCCGAAAGCCTTTGCCGGGTTTCTGCTTGTTACCATAATCATCTGTGAAAGGGGCAGGATATTTTTTCTGACCGCGGCAAGCATGAGAGGCATAAGGGTTTCAACCCCAGGCACCCCGGAAGGAGCTACCCTGATATCGACATCCTTTTCAGACTCAAGGTGTGGAGCATGGTCTGACGCCACCATGTCAATAGTCCCGTCATTCAGCCCATTTACAAGCGCTTTGATGCTGTGGCTTCCCCTCAGAGGAGGGTTCATTTTTCCAAAAGACCTGAGCCTCTCCCAATCCTTCGTAGAGAGAAACAGATGATGGGGAGCAACCTCACATGTAAAAAGGGATGTTTTGTTTTCTCTTTTTGCAAGATATTTCTCTTTTCGGATCATTCCCACAGCTTCAAGCGTACTTAGATGACAGAAATGTGCCCTGACCTGGAGTTTGGAAATGAGTTCAAGAGCACTCTTGACAGCCGATGCCTCGCATTCGTTTGGGCGTACCCTTGAATGGTACTCATAAGAAACATCATCTTTCAACAACTGTTCCATTTCAAGGCGCATCTTTTCATCCTCGGCATGGATTGTAGCAAGGGCTCCGAGGCGTTTGATCTCAGCCAGGGCTTCTTCAAATGTTTCTTCATTGATGTTTAGCCCGCCTGTAGACTCAGCCATGAAGATTTCCCCGAAAGCCGTGACTCCCAGCCTCCAGAGTTCTTTGAGCTTCTCTATGTTTCCCGTAACCCCGCCGTTAATCCCGAAGTCAACAATTGACTTGTTCCGGGCAAGTTTGAGCTTTTGTTCAAAAGTGCGCCTGTCTGTTGTAGGAGGTATGGTGTTTGGCTGATCAATAACAGTGGCAATACCCCCGGCAGCTGCAGAGCATGACCCTGTGTACCAGTTTTCCTTTAGAGTCATGCCAGGTTCCCTGAAATGGACATGCACGTCAATTCCGGCAGGCAGGGTAAGTGCACCCCCTGCATCTATTACCATGTCCGAACTTGAAACCCTGAAGTCCTTTCCGATTTTAGTGATTTTGCCGTTCTCAATAAGGATTTCGGCAGACTGAAGAGAATTATTATAATAAATCCTCGTATTTTTGATATGAATATCAGGCATGGGCGTCTATATGCTTATAAACATACTTAAAACATGTACATCACTGAAAGATTGAGAAATAAGAGAGAAGAAGGGGCGAAAAAATAAAAACTTGAGTAAAAGGAGAAAAATGAGAGAAAACAAAAATGACAGAAACGAAAAAAGATGCAGAGGAGAGGAGGAAAGAAAAAAGATGCAGAGGAGAAAAGGAAAAGAAAAAATAAAGGAAAACAGCCAGAAAGCCGTTTCAGTTTAACTTAATGCGTTCAGCCGTCGTAAGATAGACAACACTCTCACAGATGTTGCAGCAGTGGTCTGCAATCCTTTCCAGGTAGCGGATCAGGAAGAGCAAATGTGTGGCTTTGGAAATAATACCTGGGTCTTTAGCCATCATTTCTATTAACTCTACCCAGACTGCATAAAAGATCTGATCGACCTCTTCATCCCGGGCGGCTGTCGCTCTTGCAAGTTCAGGGTCCCGCGTCTCGAAAGCTTTGATGGAATTTGCAATCATATCTGCGGTAATATCTGCCATTCTTTTGGTGTCGATGAGCGGTTTCACATGCCCACCTTCGATTTTTCCGGGAATTTTGGCAATATTGATTGAAAGCCCCACGACCCTTCTAAGGTCTGCCGCCATCTTAAGCGCCGACACAACAAGCCTGAGGTCGCTGGCCATGGGCTGCTGAAGCGCAAGCAGGTCAAAAATCGAAACCTCGATTCCTTCCTCAAGTTTATCTGCTTCCGGCTCAAGAGCAAGCGTCTTTTTGGCAAGCTCGACATTGAGGTCTATAACCGCCTCCATGGAGTCGTGAAAAATCAGTTCAGACATTTCCCCGAGAGAAAGTACGGACTCCTTGAGCAGGTCCAGCTGCCTTAGATATCGTTCTCGAACCATATTAATCACCCAAACCTACCAGTAATATAATCCTCAGTGCTTTGTTCCATAGGATTTTGAAAAATCTGCCTTGTCTGACCGAACTCAATCAGTTCACCCATTAGGAAAAAGCCCGTGTAGTCCGAAATCCTTGCCGCTTGTTGCATATTATGAGTTACAATTACTATCGTATAATCTTTTTTAAGGTTAATGATCAGTTCTTCGATCCTTGATGTTGAAATAGGATCGAGAGCACTGCAGGGCTCATCGAAAAGAATGATTTCGGGCTTTACTGCCAGAGTCCTGGCAATACAAAGCCTTTGCTGCTGCCCCCCACTCAAGGAAAGGGCAGGAGACTTGAGCCGGTCTGAGGTCTCATCCCAGATGGCAGCCGAACGAAGGGCACCCTCGACAACTCCATCCAGATCTTTCTTAGTTATACCATGAATACGCGGCCCGTATGCGATGTTGTCGTAAATGGACATTGGGAAAGGATTGGGCTTCTGGAAAACCATTCCAACACGTTTCCGGAGGTCAACAACATCCACGCCTGTTCCATAGATATCCTTGCCTTCAATCGAGATTTTACCTTCGACCCTGCAGTTTTTGATAAGATCGTTCATCCTGTTAAAACACCGGATGAAGGTAGACTTTCCGCAACCGGAAGGGCCTATAAGAGCGGTTACGCTGTTTTTGGGGATATGCATGGAGATATTCTTAAGGGCCTGCTTTTCCCCGTACCACAGATTAAGGTTTTCTACTTCTATCTGGGGCGGAGCTACGTTTTGAACAGCTTCAGTCATTTATGGACCTCAATTATCATATAAACCCTGATACGTTATTAACAAAACTTAAATCAAATTTTCAATTTTTGCCTGTAATGCCTGCGGATCAGAACCGCTATAAGGTTTAAGCCCAGCACAATCATCAACAGGACCAGAGCCGTCCCATACTGAAGGGGCCTGGTTTGGGCAATGTTTGTCCCGGCGGTAGCCAGCACGAAGAGATGGTAGGGAAGGGCCATGAACTGGGAATAGATCGAGTCAGGCAACCTTGGCAGGTAGTAAGCTGCGCCCGTAAGAAGAATAGGAGCCGTTTCCCCTGCAACCCTTCCAATACTCAGGATGGAACCTGTAACAATTCCCGGAATAGCTGCCGGCAGGACCACATGCCTTATGGTCTGCCATTTGCTGATCCCAAGCGCAAGAGAGGATTCCCGGTACTCTTTAGGGACTGTAATCAGGGCTTCCTGGCTGGAACGGATAATCACCGGGATGATCAGGAGAGAAAGGGTGAGAGAGGCCGAAAGTATAGAAGGGCCAAACCCAAAGTATTTAACAAACAGTGCCAGCCCGAAAAGCCCGAACACCACAGATGGAGTTCCTGCAAGATTATTAATTGCCATTTCTATAAGCCAGGTAGTTCGGGTTTCTCCTGCGTACTCGTTGAGGTAGATGGCAGCCAGAATCCCCATGGGAAGAGCCACAGCCATTGACCCGAGGATAAGAGTTAAAGTGCCCACAATTGCAGGATAGATCCCACCTTGCGTCATCATCCTTCTGGGCATCTCGGTAAGGAACTCAATGCTAATTACACTGTACCCATTGTAAACAATATAGGCAAGGATGATCAGCACAAACCCTGCTACCATCAGTGTTGCAAGCCTGAGCAGTGCAAAGGCAATTTTTTCACTTGTTCTTGCATTCAATCCCATGCTCAGTCCACCTTGAACCTGTATCGCTTTTTAATTGAATCCGCAATCAGGTTGATCAGGAAAGTTATGATGAAAAGTACAGACCCAACCGCAAAGAGGGCATGAAAGTGAGTACTTCCCTGGGGAACCTCCCCCATCTCAAGTGCGATTGTGGCAGTCATTGTCCTCACAGGGTCCAGAATGCCTCCGGGAAAAGAAGGAATTATTGCAGTATTTCCGGTTACCATCATGACAGTCATTGTCTCCCCTATAGCTCTCCCTATGCCGAGCATTACAGCTGCGGAAATTCCGGAAAGGGCTGCAGGGATTATGACCTTGTATATAGTCTGCCATCTTGTGGCCCCAAGAGCAAGCGAACCTTGCTTGAGAGTGCTGGGAACAGAACTGATGGCATCCTCTGAAATAGTAATTATCGTGGGAAGCGCCATAATCCCGAGCATAATCGAGCCTGTGAGAGCAGTTTGTCCCGTAGGCAGGTTAAAGGCAGTCCGCACAAACGGGACCAGTACAACAAGCCCGAAGAACCCGAATACAACCGAAGGAATACCTGCCAGGATCTCGATAAAGGGCTTAAGGAAATCCGCAACCTTTGGGTGCGCAATCTCGGAAATATAGATTGCAGAAGCAATCCCCAGAGGCACAGCAAAAAGAATTGCTCCGGCAGTAACAAGAAGTGAACCGAAAAACAGAGGCAATAACCCGAACTGCCTGTTTACGGATGTCGGGTACCAGAACTTCCCTGTAAGAAAGTCCAGAAGAGACGTAGCTTTAAAAAGAAGTAAACCGTCCCTGAATAAAAAGAGGCATATAAGGAAAAGGATGACGACAGTAAGGGCGCTTACTGAGAAAAGCACCGATTCGATCGTTTTTTCCTTATATTTTCTGTTGAGCATATTATTCCCTTGAAATTGTTTTTCAGATTTTACTGGTTTATCGGGAAGTACCCGACTTCAAGCACCAGGCTCTGCCCGTCCTCACTCATCACATAGTCGATGAATTCCTTTGTGAGGCCCGAGGGCTCCCCGTTGGTATAGAAGTAGAGAGGCCTTGAAAGTGGGTATGCACCACTGATTATGTTTTCAGAGCTTGGGTATTCAGAGCCGTTTCCACCATCCAGGCTCAGGGCCTTTACACTCTCATCGAGGTATGCAACGCCTATGTATCCGATTGCATTGGAGTTCTGAGTGACCTCGCCCACAATTCCCCCTGTTGCAGGCTGGGTAAGGGCATCAGGCCGGAACTCGTCCCCAAGCAACACGGCTTCCTTGAAATATTCATAAGTTCCGGAACTGCTGTCTCTAGAAATCACCACAATAGGCCTGTCCTCGCCACCAACATCCTTCCAGTTGCTGATGCTCCCGTTGTAGATGCCGCGTAGCTGGTCAAAGGTAAGTTCAGAAACAGGATTATTGGAGTTTACAACCACTGAAATGCCATCAATGGCAATAGTGTGCTCCACCGGATTGATGCCATTTGCTTTAGCAGCTTCGATTTCATCAGCTTTCATTTCTCTGGATGCAGTAGCAATGTCCACCCCTCCATCAATGAGCGCAGCAATCCCAACTCCGGACCCGCCCCCGGTAACTGTCACACTCTTTTCAGGAAATTCAGTCATAAATTCTTCAGCTTCAGCCTGAGCAAGGGGAAGAACTGTGTCTGAACCTTTCAGAGAAATATCCTGAACCGAGGAAGAGCCTTCACCATTTTCATTCCCGGTACATCCAATTCCCAGAAACACAAGCCCGATCACCAGTAATGTGAGGATTGTGTATGCTTTGAATTTATTCGCCATGTTACACATACTCCATAAAACAAATGAGGATAAATCATCAATCTATAGTTATTAAAGTTAGTTCCAGTATAATTGATTATAAAAGGAGAGAGATATATAAATATTCGCCACATATAATGTATTGTAGTATATATAAAAAATAAGTATCAATTAAACTGTTTTACTATATAGTAAAGATATAAAAGAAATATAATACCACAGTCATAACCTTCAAAACATGTTGCCAAATACCCGATAAAAAAAACAGGACATAATACCCGATAAAAAAGCAGGACATAAAACAGAGGGCCAGAATGTATGGTAAAGGGTCAGATACCACGGCGCTTGGGACGGCCTGTCAGCCAGATAGATATTTTCCTTAACCCCGAGCCGTGCGTCGAGCGTGGCAAGAACGACCCGGTATAATGAATAAAGTTGTATGGATCAGAGATATTTGTAATTCAGTCCTCTTGAGAGAAGCTCACTGCGATAAACTATAAATTAGTCTGCTTGAGCGAGCGAAGCGAGTGAAACGGACCGCGTACTCCCGAGTCGCAATTCGGGCGAGGCGCAATTCGGGCGAGGCGCAATTCGGGCGTCAGAAATCGAACAGGGAACGCTGCTCTGCACGCCCGTTTTCCGGACACTGGATTTTCTCTTCCTGTACTATCTCTTCGGTCTCCTTTTGAGAGGAGACTTTTTCTTTTTCCTGCTTTTTCACTTCAGGTCTCTTCACTTCAAAATCAAAGAGGCCTTTCTGCTTTGAATCAAAGTCAAGGGAAGACATTTTGACTCCGAAAACCCCCAGAATGCGTTCCACAGGGGGCAGGATCTGCTTCTTAATATAGTAATCCACATCTATAGGCACATTTCGCTCCCTAACATAGTCGGGATCCTCGGCCCGCTCAACAAAGAGGCCTTTTCCTGCGATGATAACAAAAGGAATCCTTGTCCCTATCGAAGGCATGACCCCGGTCCGCTTCCTCAGATTTTCTACAACGGTCAGGTGTGGCTGCTTGTTTTTGTAGCTTTCAGTTTTCCGGGTAAGGGTCCGGGTCAGGACAAGCTTTTCAATAAGCTCGGCATCTTTTCTAGGGTCAAGGTTTCTGACATCGTTGACCACCTTACGGACGTGTTCTACAGCCTGGTCAACATCGCCCTCTATAAGCACAAGCTCAAGAACCCTGTTAAGAGTTATTGAAGTCAGTTCGCACCAGTCCCTGCGCACGGTTTCCATGCCTTTGACCTTGATTTTGTCTTCCCATCCGGAATTTTTGGGCTCAAACAGCCAGAGAGCATAGCGTTTCTTTGCAATGAGAAGGGCGCGTTTTGCAACAGATTCGAACTCGAGCTCCATCGGGTCAGGCAGAGAAGCCGAAACAATCTCTGAAAGCCGGTTCCCTACAAGACTGACATCTTCAAGGGAGATATCTCCTCCTGAACTGCAGTGCACAAAAACACTGTCCGTATCCCCATAAGCAACTGACAGTTCGACAATTCTGTCCTGAGAGGAAAGTTCCCCTGCTTCTTCGAGAAGTAAAGCTGCCGAACCTCTGAGAACGATTTTTCCTATAGTATTGTTGATAAGGTCCCGTGTATTCAGGATATTACTTCTTCCAAAACTGGTTACGGCGTTTGCAAGCGTCAGGCTGTAGAGCCTTGCCCGGGCATACCCCGAATAGCCGTAAAAACTGTTCAGCAGGATTTTCAGGGCGAGCTGGGTGGCATCAAGCACACGATACTCGTTTTCATCCGAAGCCCGCTTCATCCTTTTCTTTGTCTCTCCCCTCTGGTTAAGCAGGTCTTCAAGAATGGAAGGCACAATACCTCTGAATACTTCAGGAGGCACGAATTCTCCCCCCGAAGGAGGCGTGATAGTTATCCCATCAGGCCTGTCTCGAGTCACAACAGTTGTGTAACACAGGTTGTGAGCCATCATGATGGTCGGATAAAGAGACTTGTAGTCAAGGATCAGCACATTTTCCAGAAGGCCCTTCTTCGGTTCCAGTACCTCTCCACCTTTCAGGTCCGAACTCATATCGTACCTTTCAGACGAAAGCTCGTCCCCTGGTTTTGGAAGAATAACCCTGTCCTTCAGCCCGAATTCCCTGAGGAGAAGAGTCTCAACCATGGAAGTCTGGCCTCCGTCAACAATCTCCTGGAGCAGACACCCGCTTACCTGGGCAAGAGCAATGTATTTATCAAGGAGCCTCAGCTCAAGGACAAGCTCCAGGGCAAGCTCGGAGTCCCTGCGTGAATAATCAACAAATTTTCGGAATTTATCCCCGGAATCATTCCAGTACTCTTCCATCTCCATCGGAGCAACATCAAGTTTTTCACGGTTCAGGAGTTCTTTTGAAACGACTCTCAGGGTATACTGCTTCAGGCTGAAAGCTCTCCTTATAAGAGGAAGGGCATCCACAACCACCCTTCCTTTCAGTTCAGTCCGGGTAATGAGCCCGAACCTTCTATAACCTATCTGGCTGCCGTCCCTGCCAACAACCGGATTGATCACTTCCCCTTTTGCAGAAAGGGCTTTGACCCTGTCCGTGATATAAGGAATATCGAAGTCCTGGTGGTTATACCCTGCAACAATGTCAGGGTCATATTCACAAAGAATCTCAAAAAACCGGTTTAACATCTCGGTTTCGTCCCTGCATGGAATAACATCCCCGTCCATACCTTCAGCAGGTTTTGCCAGCAGAATAAGGGTTTTATGCCCTTTATATTCGGGCTCGAAGGAAAAGCTGATCATGATTATGGGGGAGACGTCAGGAGAAGGCATCCCTCCGTCAAGGGGCAGGCACTCAATATCAAAAGAGAGATACTTCAAAGGAGCAAGGGCCAGGCTTTCAACCCTCTTTAACCCGGATGCAAGGATTGACGAATCACATGCAAAGTTTTCGCAGTGGGAACTGCCTGCAGAACCTGTCCTGAAGTATCGAGGGGGGTCTACTGGCTGCCCTTCTGCAGAGACCCAGACCATGCCTCCAAGGTTCCTGTCAATTAAAAAACGGTTTCTGAAGAGAATATCACTTTCATAAATCTGCCAGTCACCTTCGGCTCTCAAAACATCCCGGATCTTCAGAATCTCGTCCCTTATCTCAGGCACATCCCTTGGCAGGCGGGTAGTAATCCTGAGCATTTCTTTCTTTGTTTTCTGGTATCCGACAGGTTCAAATTTTTCGACAATTTCGACCTTTTTGACCTGCTCAAATGTATCTTTTATAAGCCTTGCTACAGCGTGCAGGTCTCCAGAGGCCTTGAGATAAAAGTAAGGCTCAAAATCCGGGACAAAGCAGCATACACTTTTTCCGTCCGCTCCCCTGCCAAAGAGGCGGATGACAGGCCCGCTGTCATTGACGATTTGGTAATCTGCATCCAAGATCTGAAAATCCATAGGCATGGTTTACAGCTTTAGATAGACATATAGCTTTTGTTGTATTTTGGAGAAATAAAACCCTATTTTGAAAAAGGTTGTCAGGTCCGAAAATAGGCAATCAAAAAGGACTCAAACTGAAAAAAAGGACTCAAACTGAAAAATCACCTGAAGGTGACCGGAGATCAAAAGGAGCTGAAGCTCGAACCGCATTGACTATAGAATCTGACTTTAAATTTTCAAGGGTCAGGTATGTGGCTCCAAGGGCTGTAGAAATCTGCTGTGCAAGCCCGAATTTTATCATGCTGTTTTCCGTGTCGATTACAGCAGATTGTATGCCTTCATCTCTTAACCGGGAAGCTACTGTTTTTGTTTCCTGGAGAGGAGATTCTCCATTCATACTGACATTGGCCCTGCCGTCAGAGATCAGAACCATAAAAGGACAGGTATCGGGATCACGCAGGAGTTCGGTTTTTATGACCTCATACCCTTTTACAAGGCCTTGCGAAAGAGGCGTCTTTCCACCCGTAGGCATTTCCTGCAAATACTTTTGAGCCAGTTCTATACTGGATGTAGGAGGCAGCAACAGTTCCGCACTATCCCCTTTAAAAGCGATAAGTCCCACTTTGTCGCGTTTCTGGTAGGCGTCCATAAGCATTGAAAGGACTGCCCCTTTGGAAGCAACCATTCGCTGGCGAGCTCCCATAGAACCGCTGGCATCAACCACAAAGAGTACAAGGTTGCCTATTTTTTTCTCCCGTGTTTTTTCCCTGAAATCGGATTCATGAATTGCTACGGAATTGCCATTCTTTTCCCGCGTAAGCTGGAAGGGAGCAGCTGCCCTTAAGGTGGCATCAAAAGCAAGGTCCGTGGTTTTTTCATGAGGAATTGAACTTTTTATATACCTGCCTTTTTTAGACCGGGTAAGGGTCTTGCTGCGCCTGCCGGATCCGTTTCGCTGGGCTCTGCGAAATTCAGGAGACAATTGTTTTACCTGATAGTTTTCCCCTATTTCAAAAGTGGTTTCCGAAGAAGCATTCGGTCGCTCTGCATTCTGATCTTCGGGCTTTTCCTGGTGATGACCTTCAGCTTGTTTGTGCTGCTGATCCGGATCTTCATTCGATTCTTTATTTTGCTGCTCGTGCTTATCTTTCTCTTTGCGGTCATCGTTTTTCGGTTTTTCGTCTTGATTTTTCTGTTTTTCATCCTGATTTTTTGGATTTTCGTCTTGATTTTTCAGTTTTTCCTTCTGCTTTTCCTTATGTTTCTCAATAATGTCGTCCAGTTTATCCTGTTTTTCGGGTTGATTATCAAAAGGCTTTCTGCGCATGCGGTGAGAAAGAGTAAGCCCTGCAGCCTCCCGGACATCTTCCTCGGTTACTTCAGTTCTTCCGTAAAAAGCTGCAAGCGTGAGTGAGGTCTTCATCATGGTGAGGTCTGCCCTGTGCCCGTCCACTCCCATGTCAATACAGATCTGGCTGATCAATTCAAGCAGGTCATCTGAAATCCTGACATCGGAAAGTAGTTTCTGCGCCAGAAGAATCTGCCCGCAAAGCTCGGTTTCGGAAGCCAGCCAGTTTGCTGCAAAAGCTTCAGGGTCTGCCTCATAACTGAGCCTGTATTTTATAAGTTCAACTCTCCGGGACACGTCACTGATGCCTTTTATATCCACACATAAACCAAACCGGTCCAGCAACTGCGGCCGCAGTTCCCCTTCTTCCGGGTTCATGGTACCTACAAGCACAAAGTTAGCAGGATGGGAGTAGGAGATCCCCTCTCTTTCAATAGTGTTTACCCCCATTGCCGCAGAGTCCAGGAGCACATCTACAAGGTGGTCATCGAGAAGGTTAATCTCATCCACATACAGGATGCCCCTGTGGGCCATTGCAAGCACTCCGGGCTCAAAGCGCTTTTCCCCGGTTTTGATAGCATGTTCGATATCAAGGGTCCCGACAACCCGGTCTTCAGTGGCACTTACAGGCAGGTCCGCAACTTTCATTTTTACCGGAGAAATTCTCAGGGTCCCTGCTTTTAGTTTTTCAAGGCACTCTTCACACAGTTCGTTTCTATTATTAGGATTGCATTTGAACTTGCAGCCTTCAACCACCTCGATTTCAGGCAGGAGATTGGCAAGCGCCCGGACTGCAGTTGATTTGGCAGTTCCTTTTTCCCCCCTGATCAGCACCCCTCCCACTTTAGGGTTGATAAGATTTAAGACCAGGGCTTTTTTCATTTTTTCCTGCCCGACTATAGCGGAAAAAGGGTAGATCGTGATGTTGTGGTCCCTCATGGTTTCACCTCAAGAAATTGTATCAGATTCCGACCAGGTATTCTTCAATACTCATGACAGGTATGGACAGGAGAGTGGAAGAAGGAAGAATGGATTCCACATTTTCCACCCTGTTCATGAAAGGGTAAAAGGTCACGTAGAGATTCCCTGAGGTCTTCTTTTCAAACCGGCCAATCCGGATTTCTTCCGTTACCTCGATTTCCGAACCAGCCCAGACAGCATGTTTATTTTCGAGCCTGATTTTCGGATAGGTCTCAACAACAGTAAGCTCTCCGAACTCCTTCCCATAATCCAGTCCAAGTGGGCTGTCAGAAAAATGCAGAAGGTATTTCAGATTAACAGCAGAGAGTTCCTCTCCCTGTATGACGCTGTCAACATATACCGAAAAGAGAGGCACTTCAACCCCATTTAGCTCCTTTGTGTAGAGAAGGGTGTGAGTACCCAGATCTGCCGACTTACCGGGAGAAATTATGCTTGAATAAACCGGGAGGTTGTTCCTGAAAACAGTCAGACAGGCATTATCAGAATCCAGATCGGTGACTTTCAGGGTATACCCTTCTTTCAGGTCATATTCTTCGCCCGGATGGAGGAGTTTCTCATCCTCATCCAGAAGGATATTTACAATACCACGGTCACTACCGAGAGATGCACATTTTCCACCGTTCCAGCCAAGCACGGAATATCCTTCATTAAACCAGTCTTCCCCGTAATCCCTCATCTCCGGGTTTTTATACGCGACCTTAACAGGCAGGGATTCATAAACCAGACCCCCTTCAGGGATCCAATCATTTCCGGCATCAAGGGAAAGTTCAAGGCTTTCTGTACTGAGATTGTACTCAGGATCGTAAAAAAGCATACCAAAAGAATCAGCTGTCCAGGTGCAGGAATCAGGAGAGGAATCTGAGCGGTTTACAGCCAGGGATGTGCCCCTGATCTTATACGATTTGATAGTATCCCTGGTCATGTTGTAAGAACATGCCCGATACACATTATCAGCAACCCTGAAATCGATCAGGTCATCAAGGATGGAAACATAATCTCCGAACTGCAACCTGATAGGCATTCTGTTTTTCAACTCAATATATTTACTCGTAACCGCAGTGACTTCGAACTTGCCATATTCATCTCCTGTTTCGACCTTGAGAGGCGTATCTGAATACCGGTTTACGCTTGTAAGGCGCACAACGGGGTCCTTACTATCAAGAACCTTGTCCAGAGTTCCTTCCAGAATCACATATTCTGTGCCTTCTATCCGTGTCTTGAAGTTAAATTTTGATCCTTCTTCTACGGATTCCGTAGTAATAGGGACAAAATTTTTCTGAAACTCAAGCAGGGCATAATCCCCATTTATCCCCTGAAGCACCAGTTTATAGCCATTTCCAAGATCAAAATCATTACCCTGTTGAAGATCACGGCTTCCGTAGCTCACCAGGCTTTCGCTAAGCAGCCCATCCTCAAGAACCTTATATTTCTTCCCGAAAAAAGCAGTCGAACCGGAACTGATTTTTGAAGTATAGACCGCATCTCCTGTTTCAATAAATCCGTCCTCTGAAAAAGAAAGTTCCAGTGACTCATAGTATGTTCCGGAAGTGGTTGAATAATAAAACCCGGGGCAGTTTTCTCCATTGAGAATGTGATGATCTCCCCCTGCAATACTTACGAGTGGCCCTCGCTGTTCAATAGCACATTCAGCAGGAATAATGATACATAAAAGCATTAATAGAAAAAAAGACACACGCAAGATTTGTAAAATATTATTATTATTATCAATATAAGTCATAAGAAATAGGACATTAATAGTACTAAATAACCCTTTCGCTTTTAAATGGCACAAAACAACTTAGACTCCTGTGAAAAAGATAAACAAACACAATACATTTTTGACTTTGCAGTATTTTGCATTTGAGAGACAGATTCTTCATACAGACGGAGGATATCGAAAAATCAAAGCAACATACTCAAAAAGTGATATTCTTTGATTACTGCGAAAATTTTTAATTTATTTTTTGAAAATATAATTTTTAAAATTCGTCCTAATTAGTAACCACATCTTGTAAAAAAGTATAACTATATTTGTAAAATATAAATTTATTTCGAAATACTTATTAACTATTAGACAATGAATAAAGTTCATGCAGCCAGGAAGAAATACCGTTTGGGGATTTATGTTCCTGCTTCTTGCAGTTCTGGCAATATTGTATTTTCAAACCACGTCTGCTGAAAAGATAGCATACGAGGAAAATTTCGATGATGAATGCAACCTTGAAGGAGACTTTCTCAGCTGCAAAGGCAACGAACTTTATCTTGATACTCAAAACCCTTCCCTGACCGGAGAAGGTGTGTGGAATAAAGATGTAAGCCTGTCTCCGGGAAAAATTTCCTGGAACTGGAATGGCGAAGATCTGGACAACTTTAGCCTATGGTTAAAGATCACATTCAGCGACCATAAGTCAATTTACTATGTTGCTGCAGGGAGCATGAATCCACAATCAGAGGGGGATTATTACCGGGATAAGGAAAACCGGCGGCGTTTTTCTCCTTCTGTTGTAATCGCAGGGATTCCTATGAGTCTGGTTGAAAGAGATCTCTTTGAGGATTATACCAGATACTGCGGTCCTGCTGAAAATATTAAGGTTTTAAGCGTAAGTGCAGGTCTTGGAGACAACAGTACCCGGTACAGGAACGTTTTGAAAATATCAGACCTGAAGATTTACGGCCAATCATAAAATGAATCAAAGGAGCCTGAAAACCAGAGGAGCCTGAAAACCAGAGGAGCCTGAAAATGAAAAAAAGTAGTTTTGCGTTGATGCTCATATTTACACTTGTTTTTTTAGTCTGTTCAGGATGCATATCTTCCGATGTAATGTCTTCCGAGTCCATATCTTCAGATGAAGCTGACGAAAACGTGGGAGAGAGTGCAAGCAGCGAGCCGAATCAGGCAAATATAACGCCTCATGAAAAAGCTTCACCATATCTTTACTGGGAGTATGAGCTTGGAGATGTGACCCCGGAGAATATTCTGGAAGGAAGGTCGGGTGTCCAGGACTGTGTAAGGTATGCCCCGGATGGGAAATATGTGGCTGTAGGGACAGGCTCGAACCTTACAGTTATTGACGTGCCGGAAAAAAAGGTGCTCTGGAAAAAAGCCCTCAAAGGAAACATTTCAGATCTCGCATTCTCAAAAGACGGAAAGTACCTGCTCGCGGGGGAGAGAAGTGCTGAGGGCTACATATATTCCCTGGATACCGGCACAGGCGAGGAGATCCGGACATACAGGACTGCAGATGATCTGGGGACCAACCCCAATCCGAAATACCAGCCCTGCATATACAGGATAACGGCTGCTGATGATGCTGTGTACATTGCGGCAGGCAGATACTGGAAAGATTCCCGATACGGACTTGCTTCAAGGGTATACAGGTTCAGCCCCGAAGGCACTCTTGCCTGGAAACTCCCGGCGGCAGAAAATTACGCCCGGAGTGTTAACTGGATTGATTCAAGCCTGGATGGGAAAAATGTGGTTTTTTCAACAGGGGACTGGACAAATTCCCTTGAAACGGAGGCAGTCGTCTACTCTGTGGATGAAAGCGGAAATCTCCGCTGGAAATACGAAATTCCGCCTTTCATGCCTTATTTTGTTTCTACGGCCATCTGGCACGGACTTGATGTTTCGGATGACGGGTCCAGGGTAACGGCCTATACAGGGGACGGAAGAAAATACCTTTTTTATGACTCTGAGATGAAAAGGCCAGGAGACGGCGAATCAGAGTGGTACTCCGATGAATGGCAGTCCAATGTGACAACTCCGGAGGAGCTTGAAGGAAGTGTCATCTATACTTATGGCGAAAATGCAAAAATTGCTGCCGAAAATGAGGTGCTCTACCTTACAGGAGCTACACTTCCTGCCTACTACCCCGATAAAATCCCCATGGCACACCCCCTTGAAAATTCCCTCATATCATGCGATGCAGAAACAGGAGAAGTTTCCTGGGCTTATAGCCTGGGAGGACGCTGTGCAGGGATCTTCTTCTCTCCGGATATGAGGTTCTTTGTCCTGCCAGTCGGAAAAGATACGTCCTCAGGCAATACTCAGGTCCATGGGGTCCATGCCTTTGGGAACCGGAAATCCGGGAATGGGAATTCAAAGCTGCTCTGGACCTTCAATACCGAAGGGGTTGTTGCGGATGCTGCAATTTCTTCGGACTGCACCGTAGCCGCAGTTGAAGTCCCTCTGCAGCTCGAAAATGGGGATGTAACCGGAAAACACAGGTTAATAATTGTCAGGTGAGAAAATGAAATGGAAACTTTTGATAGCCCTGCTTATACTGGCTTTAATGACTGCAGGATGTGCTGAAAAAAACCAGGAGCCCGGCAGCAGCGGATCGGTCCAGGCTTCGGGATCAGGGATACAGGATACGCAGGAAATAAGTAATTCCGAATCCGGGGTACCCATAGACTCGGTAGTTTTCTCAAGGACCGGAGCCCTGCTAACCCTGAAAAATGAGGTGGATATCTCAGAGATAAGGATTTCTTCGGACAACAACCCGGTGGCTTCTCTGGAGATTGAAAAAACCGAAGATCAGGCCTTTGCAGCTTTTGACTGGAACCCTGAAACCCGGTACAGGTTTGAGGTGATAACGGGTTTGGGGACATCCGGTGCTCTGGAGGTCTATGCTCCTGAAAAACCGGCTTTGAAAGAGGAGTACACCATAGAGCTTGAGGATGTAACTCCCGGACCCATCGAAAAAACCTCCACGAATATAAAAGGTGTAACGAAATTCTCTCCTGACAATAGTTATCTTGCCATTGGAACTCATGGAGGTTCTCTGAAACTTATAGAGCTTGCAACAGGTGATAAAGTATGGGAAAAGCAGCTTGTTAAAGGGATATCGGATGCGAGAATCGCGGACATAGAGTTTTCAGAGGACAGCAAGCGCCTTATTGTAGGAGAAGAGAGCCCGGATGCTTTGATCTATTGTTTTGACCTTAACGGTACCGAAATCTGGAAATTTGGGGCAAGTGAGGACCTGGGTTCAGACCTCAAGTACATGCCTGCAATGAAAAAGATAAAACTTGATTCGAACGGGAATATTTATGTCGCTGCCAGCAGGGCCTGCGGCTATATAGGTGAGAAATACAAGTACCTCGGAAGGGTTTATTCCTTTGACCCTGAAGGCAACCTGCGCTGGAAATTCCCCGAATCCGAACTCATGGACTCGGGGGTTACATGGATTGATGCCACTCCTGACGGAGAATACGCCGCTTTTGGCACCACCTGTTTTACAAAGGCAGATAAATGGCAAGATGGGACCGTGCATGTCCTGAAAGGAAATACGGGAGAAGAGTACTGGAGCTACAAAATCCCACCAGTTGAACCGTTCTTTGACTATTCTGCAATCTGGTACAGCACACAGATTACTCCTGACGGGGAACAGATAATAACAATGACAAGTGATGGCCGGGCCTTTTTATTCAATAATTCCCGGATCATTGAGACAGGGGTTCCTGAGATTACGTGGCAGCAGAACATCTCAACCCCGATAGTCGTAAGTGGAGTACCCATCTACGGCAGTGCGAATTATGCTTACATCGTCAACGACACCCTGATCTTTTCAATCGGGAGCACTTTCTCCAAAGATAAAAATAAGGATGCTCCTTTTGAACACCCCAGCGGGAACAGCCTCTTTGCCTATGATTATGACGGCAATCTGCTGTGGAAATGGAGACTTGACGGCTATGCAGGGGAATGTGCACGGAATGACCGCTATCTTGTGATCCCCCTTGCCCAGAACCTGGTAACCGAGGACAGAAGCGTTCACGGGGTCTATGTCTTTGACGTCTCAAAAAGCGGAGGTGCAAGTTCCAGGCTCAGCCAGATTTACGGAACCGAAGGAATTACGGTATCTGCTGACATCTCTTCTGATGGAAGGTATATCGCAGCCTTAGAAGCCCCTGCAAGGCTTGATGACGGCACAGTGCTCGGAGAATATAGAGTGCATATCCTGACATGAGGAGGAAAAAATGAAAATTGTTTCAGTAACCTGGAATTCATACATTCCTACTCTTCTTGAAGCAGCAGAGGAACAGGTAATAGAGCTCGAGGCTTACTACTCAAAAATCCTGGAAGAAAACCCTGAAGAAGCTGAGAAGGTGCTTTCTGCATGTGAGCAGGCTGATGCCGTCTTTATTTACCATATAGCCAATCCTTTCTGGGAAGAATTCTATGAAAGGCTCGAACCCTTAAAAACAAGGATACCCGTAATCTGTGTGGGAAGCGACCCCTCCAGTTTCACCCTTTCTTCCGTGAAACTTGAGATCGCAGCCACATGTTTTTCTTACATAATATACGGAGGGAAAGAAAACTTTGGAAATATGCTGTGCTACATCTCAAAAGAGGTTTGTGGAACTGAGATTGAAGTAAAACCCCCGGAAAAGATTCCATGGGACGGGCTCTATCACCCGGATGCAAGGGAAATGTTCTCAAGCCTCCGGGAGTACCTGAACTGGTACGGGCTCCTGAAGGACAAAACCGTGGGGCTGCTTATTTCCAGGACTTCCTGGGTAAACAATGACCTTGAGATTGAGAAGACCCTCATAAGAGATTTCGAAACCCTGGGACTTTCTGTTGTTCCCGTTTTTGCTTATTCGTTAAAAGATAAAGAACTTGGAAGCAGGGGCATGAATGAGGTCATTGAAGATTACTTTATGGAAAACGGAAAAACCGTCATAGACGCTCTTGTGAAACTCTCCCCATTTTTCATAATGAGCAATAAAAACAAAGAAGATAAAAGCTCATGTGCAGCAAAAGGCGTCGAACTTTTACAGAACCTTGACGTCCCTGTTTTCCAGCCTGTCATTTCCCACTACATCACATTAGAACAATGGCAGGAGTCACAGGGTTTAAGCACTGAGATCGGATGGGGCGTGGCTCTGCCTGAGTTTGAGGGCGTAATTGAGCCCATTATAATAGGTGCAGGCAAAAAGGAAGGAAATTACATAGGGCGTGCCCCCATCCCGGAGCGCTGCTCAAAACTTGCATCCAGGGTCCTTAAATGGATAACCCTTCGGAAAAAACCGGTTAACCGGAGAAAGGTTGCTTTTATCCTGCACAACAGGCCCTGCACAGGGGTTGAAGGCTCGGTTGGGGATGCTGCAAACCTTGATTCCCTTGAAAGCGTGGCAAGGATATTAAACCGGATGCAGGAAGCAGGCTATGCGGTCAACTCTCCCCTGGACGGCAGGGAACTTATTGAAACTATCCTCAACAGAAAAGCAATTTCCGAGTTTAGATGGACCCCCATAAATGAAATCGTAAAGAACGGAGGGGTTCTGGCTTTTGTGGAAAAAGAAGAATATGAACAATTTTTCAATACCCTGAGCCCGAATGTAAGGCAGAGGGTTATCGAGGGATGGGGAAAACCTCCAGGAGAAGAAGTCAACGGCATTCCTGCTGCAATGGTCTATGAAAACAAAATCGTTGTGACCGGGGTACAGTATGGAAATTCTGTTGTCTGTGTGCAGCCAAAGCGAGGATGTGCAGGTGCCAGATGTGATGGAAAAGTCTGCAAGATCCTGCACGACCCTGACGTTCCGCCAACCCATCAGTACCTTGCTACCTACAGGTACCTTGAAAACACCTTTGGAGCTGATGTGCTCGTACATGTAGGGACCCACGGAAACCTTGAGTTCCTGCCCGGAAAAGGGGTGGGGCTTTCAGGAGACTGTTATCCTGATATCGGAATCGGAACTATTCCCCATCTCTACATCTACAATTCTGACAATCCCCCGGAGGGCACCATTGCCAAACGCCGGAGCCTTGCCTGCCTTATTGACCATATGCAGACGGTCATGACCTCGGGAGGGCTTTATGGAAGCCTTGAAGAACTTGACAGGCTGCTCGGAGAATACGAACAGGTAAAATATGACAAGGGACGGGCACATGCCCTGAAGCACCTGATCCTTGACGAGATAAAAAAATCGAACCTGGACTCCGAGATAAAAGCCGACCACCAGACTCCTTTTGAGGAAATTATAAGGAAAGCGCATGAAGCTCTCGGAAAGATAAGGAACAGCCAGATCCATAACGGGATGCACATCTTCGGGCAGCTCCCCGAGGGCAAGAAGAAAGTTGAGTTCATAAACTCGATTTTAAGGTACGATGACCAGGAAAGTGTGGGAAACAGGGTTTCGATCCGGAGGCTGATTGCAGGGCTTCTAGGACTTGACCTTGACGAACTGATCTCTGACCAGAGCCTGATTTCAGCAAATGGGAAGTCAAATGGCCAGAGGCTTGAGGAGATTGATTCGCTTTCAAAAGATTTCATCAGGGCATTCATAAGTAACCCGGAAAAAGAGCCGGACCGGATAATCAAAGAGGTTATTTCAGGGCAGAATTTTGCAGGGCAGAGTTTTGAGGTTCAGAGCACAAATCCGACCTCCTCCCGGATCGCTGCTGCAATCTGTGAAAGGATTCTTGACCTTGAGTCCAGAATAGATGCATCTCTGGAAATTGAAGCTCTTCTGCATGGTTTTGAAGGAGGGTATATCCCGGCCGGACCTTCGGGCCTGATCATGCGCGGAAGGGATGACGTACTGCCAACCGGCAGGAATTTTTATTCTCTGGACCCAAAACGGGTCCCGACAAAAGCTGCCTGGAGAGTGGGACAGCAGCTCTCCGGGGTTTTGATTGATAAACACCTCAGAGAGGAGGGCCGTTATCCTGAAAACGTAGCATTTTACTGGATGGCAAACGACATCATGTGGGCTGATGGAGAGGGCATGGCCCAGATTATGAGCCTGCTCGGGGTTGAACCGCTCTGGCTTGGCAATGGGCGCCTTAAGGGGTTCTCTGTTATTCCCCTTGAAGAGCTGGGAAGGCCCAGGATTGATGTTACTATCAGGATCTCCGGAATCCTCAGGGACAATTTCCCGAACTGCCTGGAGGTTATAGATGAGGCTATTCAGGCTGTAGCCTCTCTTGACGAACCGGAGGACATGAACTATCCGGGAAAACACAGCCACAGGATGATTGAGGAAGGAGCGGGTTCCAGAGAAGCTACTTTAAGGATCTTTTCAAGCAAACCCGGGACCTATTCCGCAGGGGTGCAGCTTGCAGTCTATGCGAGTGCCTGGAAGGACGAAAAGGACCTGGCAGACATCTTCCTTTACTGGAACGGATATGCATATGGAAAAGACGTAAAGGGCCAGGAAGCCCACACCCAGCTTGCTTCAAACCTCAAGACGGTTGACGCTACCTTTAACAAAGTAGTCAGTGATGAGTACGACCTCCTTGGCTGCTGCTGTTACTTTGGAGTCCACGGAGGGCTCACGGCTGCCGCCAAACAGGCTTCGGGCAGGGACGTGAAGGTCTATTTTGGGGATACAAGAGAACCGCAGCATGTCGAAGTCCGGGACATGGCCGATGAACTGCGAAGGGTCGTAAGAACCAGGCTTTTAAACCCGAAATGGATCGAAGGGATGAGACAGCACGGGTACAAGGGCGCACAGGACATTTCGAAGAGAGTCGGAAGAGTCTACGGCTGGGAAGCTTCTACTCAGGAAGTGGATGACTGGATCTTTGATGACATCACAAAGGCTTTTGTGCTTGATGAAGAAATGCGCAGGTTCTTTGAAAAGAACAATCCCTACGCTCTTGAGGAAATGTCTCGCAGGCTCCTTGAAGCGCAGTCAAGAGGGCTCTGGAACCCTGACCCGCAGGTGTTTGAAGACCTGAAAAACTCTTACCTTGAGATCGAAAGCTGGATGGAAGAGCTGGCAGGAGAGGGAGAGTTTCAGGGAGGAGCTGTGGACATCATGAGCTTTGAAGATGTCCCTGACTGGGATAAGAAGATGCAGGAAATCCGAAAAATCCTCAAGTGAAAAGGGTTGCGGAATGAAAAACATAGTTTTTTTCTTCCTTGTACTGGTGCTGGCAATACAACCCGCAACAGCCGAGGAATTCAAACCTGAAGATATGACCACATTCATGATTCAGGCCCCACATGGGGTGGAGGGAAGCGGTCTTGCAGTCGGAGGCAGCAACCTTTCTGCATACCTTTTTTTTGAGAGCTATTATGACGGAAATATGAATGTGACAATGGAACTTGATTTACCTGAGGGTTTTGTGCTCCGTGATACTCCTGTCCATTCCTTTTCACTTCAGACCGAGTACGAAGACTGGTACAGGCTCGTTGATTTTTATGTGCCTGCTGACATTTCCCCCGGGACCTATAACATAACTGCAACTGCAGTTGTTGAGGTTGAAGGAAATAAGCATACTATTGTGCGCAGGACCCGGCTTAAGGTTGCTTCGAAAGAGGAAATCGCAGAAGAAATGGCAGTATCCGGACTTACAGTACCATCGGATGAGGACGGATATGGAGACCCGAGTCATCCTGCCAGCACCCTGGTCATCCGGGAAACCTCGCCTGCTCTCAAAAAACTGCTTAAGGTAACAGACCTCCAGATCAATAGAGAGGAACTCACTTCAACCTACATAGGAGTGGAAATTACCAACAATGGAGACAGTACGGTCCCTGTTATAATTACATATGATGTCCTCGACATTAAGACCGGAGAGCCGGTAAAAGCTTTTAAGCCTGCCATTATGGGAATGAACGCCGATACCCTGTGCTATGCCACTGTAACACTTGCTCCGGGTTCAAGTTCGCTGGTAAGCCTCCCCCTCTATATATCTGAGGATGCGATGGGAGGAGAGTACCTGCTAAGAGTAAAGGTAAAGCTCACAGGCAGCGACTGGGTTGCAGTAACACGGGATCAAAAAATAACTGCAATCTCCAGGAAATGGGGACCCATAATAATTACTCTCGTCTCCTCTTTACTTGGACTGACTGCAGTAAGCCTCTTCTTTTCAAGATCAAAAGAGATAATGGACAGGTTTAAGACCCGTAACCTTGTGCTGATTGCCCTTTTTGGTACTGTTTCTTTTGCAGCCATAAACCTGCCTATGACAATTCTGTGGGAGCTGTCCCATGCAGTATTCGGGCCTTTCAGTTTCCTGTTTACAGGGCTCTTCCACGAGATTCTCCTTTACATGCTCATTGCCTCTCTCGTTGTCCTGATTCCAAAACCCGGAGTTGTAAGCCTTTTTATGATGGTCAGGTTCCTGCTTGGAGGCTTTATAACCGGGAGTTTCACCCCGATTACTTTCATAACATTGTCCCTGAGCGCGGTAGTTCTGGAGGTTCTGATGTATGCTGCAGGGATTACCGGTAAAAACCCGGCCCCGGAAAACAGATTCAGAATGGGGGTTGTCTGCGGAATTGCCGATATGGCCAGCGGGTATGCGTCCTTCAGTGTCTGGATGGTGCTCTACAGGCTGTTCTACAGCGACTGGTATATTATGGCAAACATCCTGATCGACGGCTTCCTCTACACTTTCATTGGAGCCTGGTTTGGAATAAGCCTCGGAAAGAGGCTGAAGAAGGTGGCGGAATAAAGGTGGCAGGCAGAATAAGACGGTACAGTGAGGCAGAATAAAGGTGGTACAGTGAGGCAGAATAAGGTGGCACAATGAGGAGAAATAAAGTGGTACAGTGGAGCAGAATAAAGGTGGTACAATGATAGAGATAAAAGACCTGTGGTACACCTATCCCGGAAGAACGGAACCGACATTAAAAGGGGTCAATCTGAAAATAGAGGAGGGGGAATTCGTCCTCCTGACAGGACCTACAGGCTGCGGGAAGAGCACTTTACTAAAAACCCTTAATGGCATAATTCCCCATGAATCCGGAGGAATATTTTCAGGCAGCATCCGGATCAACGGAATAGAAACCAGAGATTCAAACCAGATGGAGCTTTCAAGAGGTGTAGGCCTTGTTTTCCAGAACCCCGATGACCAGATCTTTTCTACAACCGTTGAGGACGAAATAGCCTTTGGGCCCGAAAACCTCTGCATGGAGAGAGAAGAGATTGATAAGAAGGTAGAAGAAGCCCTTCGGATGGTCGGGATGTCCGGACACAGACAGGACTCCACGAATTCGCTTTCGGGGGGACAGAAACAGAGGATCTGCATTGCAAGCATGCTTGCTATGATGCCTGAAATCCTTGCCATGGATGAGCCGGTAAGCCAGATGGACCCGATGGGCACCCTGGAAGTCCTGAATACTGTGAGAGAACTTAACAGGAAACTGAAGATGACCATTCTGCTGGTTGAGCACCGGCTGCATGATCTTGCATCCTTTGTAGATAGGATTGTCATAATGGATGGCGGAAAAATAATCTTTGACCAGCCCGCTTCAAAAGCTTTTGATAATCTGGAGGTCTTTCACAGGCTGGGACTTCGGGTTCCTGAGCCCGTTGAATTCTGCCACAGACTGGGAATAAGGGCAAGTCCCCTCAGTGTCAGGGAAGCTCTTGCCGTGCTGAACAGGAAAAACTTTAAAGAAAATATGAAAACTCCTCAGCTCTTTCCGGACCCGGGAGAAGATACTGAAGCACAATCAGAAGCGCAATCAGAAGCGCAATCAGAAGCACGAGCTGGCTCTCCCGAAAATAATGATTCTATAGAAAATAATGATCCTATAAGAAAGAATGACTCTATAATATCTATCCGGGATATGTGGTCAGGATATGAAAAAAACAGGATGGTACTTAAAGGCATAAATCTGGAAATCCGTAAAGGCGAAAGAGTTGCAGTCATGGGTACAAATGGCTCAGGCAAATCAACCCTGCTTTTGAACCTTGCAGCCATGCTCAAACCATACAAAGGAAGTGTAAAGGTCCTCGGGGAGGACACAAAGCCCAGAAACCCGTATTCTTTTGCAGGTAGAGTCGGGTTCGTATTCCAGAACCCTGACCTTATGCTCTTCTGTGATTCAGCTGAGGAAGAAGCGAGATTCGGACCTGTTCAGTTAAAGTATAAGAATATCGAGGAAAGGGCAAGGACCTCGCTTGAAGCCATGTCAATTCTAAACCTCAAGCAGGACCTCCCCCAGTCCCTGAGCCGGGGGCAGAGGCTCAGGACAGCCGTTGCCTCGGTACTTTCCATAAATCCTGAAATCATTCTCCTTGATGAACCTACAACAGGGCAGGATAGAGTAAATATAGAACAGATGATGGATTATTTCAAAAATAACCATTCCACCCTGGTTTTCTGTACCCATGATATAGAAATTGCAATGCTCTATGCTACAAGAATCCTTGTGATGAATGAGGGCCGGATTATAGCAGATGGAAAGGGAAGAGAGGTCATAAAAAACATCGAGATCCTCAGGAAAGCCTCCCTTACCCAGCCCCCGGTTGTTGAGATTGCGAACTATCTGGGAGTGGACGCCTTTTCGGTCACGGAACTTGTGGAAATGCTGACCCGTAGAACTTCTGAAGTGATAAATTCTGAAGTGATAAATTCTGAAGTGATAAATTCTGAAGCGATAAATTCTGAAGTGATAAATGTTGAAGGGATAAAATGTGAAGTGATAAGATGCTGACCTGTAGAAACCCTGAAGTGATAATATGATAGGTGCCAGATCAATTGCAGAACCAACGATTAAAGACACAATCATTCACAGGATGGACCCACGGGCAAAGATACTGGTTCTAATCTCCACTGCTTTTGTCGCAGTAACCCTGGACAATCCCAAAACCATGTTCTTGTTGTTTCTGATCGTACTTTCGGGATTTGCGCTTGCAAGGATGCCAGCAATAAAGCTCAAAACCCTGACTCTACTACTCGTGCTTTTGATCTGGGGGACTATCTACTCTCAGGCTCTTTTTTATTCCCAGCTTCCAAGGACCGTGATTTTTACCATAATCCAGCCTGATTTTCCGGTTCTGGGCTGGCTGACAAACGGAGGGCTTTTCGTATATGAGGAAGGGCTCCGGCACGGCGCAATTCAGGGCTTAAGGTCGGCTTCAATCCTGTCCCTTGGACTGTTGATGTGCTGGACCACGGACTCAAGGGATATGCTAAACGGGCTTGTGGGGCTCAGGGTCCCTTACAGCGTGGCCTTTATGGTGGTAACAGCAGTCCGGTTCCTGCCAATAATAATCACTGAAGTGGTTACTGTAGTAACAGTCCAGAGACTCAGGGGTTTTAATCCGAAAAGGTTCGGGTCAGGGATCGTAAAAACGTCCCTTAATATACTGACTCCGACTCTCTCAAACTGTGTAAGGAGGACTGGCACCCTTGCAGTTTCAATCCAGAGCCGGGCTTTCCGGGCAAATCCGGACAGGACATACCTCAAAAAACTGAAGTTTTCGGAATTTGATAAGGCAATGGTCACGGTCTGTATTTTTGCTGCCATAAGTATTGTGACCATAAAGCTTCTTTACAATATGTACACAAGTGGAATTTATTATACCTCAGGTTTAAGGCCTGTTTATGCGATTGCAAGGGGATACCTGTGATAGAAATAAAAAAATTATCCAGATCCTTCGGAAACCTGCTTGCTGTTGATAATATAGACCTCGATGTGGGAAACGAGATCTTTGGCCTCCTGGGGCCCAACGGGGCAGGCAAAAGTACGACAGTCATGATGCTTACAACCCTGATAAAACCAAGCAGCGGCACTGCAAAGGTCTGCGGGTATGATGTTGTAAGGGACTCAAAAAAAGTAAGGTCAAAGATAAGCTATGTCCCCCAGGACATGGCAGTGGACCGAAAGCTCACGGGCAGGGAAAATGTGCTGCTTTATGCAAAACTCTATGGGATTCCGAACCGAAACTCAAAAGTTGATGAAGTGCTTGAAATGATGGCCCTTTCGGACCGTGCCGGCGACCTTGTAAAAACATACTCGGGAGGAATGAGAAGGCGCCTTGAACTTGCTCAGGCGCTTGTGCACGAGCCTGAAGTCCTGTTCCTGGACGAACCCACCCTCGGCCTTGATATAAGCGGAAGAAGGAAGATCTGGGAACATATCAGGATGCTGAAAGCCGAAGGGATGACCATATTCATGACCACTCATTACCTTGAAGAGGCAGAAAAGTACTGCAACAGGGTTGCTATTATTGACAAAGGCAGAATAGCAGTTGTTGGCTCTCCTGAAAACCTTGTAAGTTCAATAGGAGAAGATGCTTCCCTTAATGATGTTTTTCTTGAGAAAGTTAAAACCCCTGAAGACCAGGCAGGGTTTAATTCAACCCAGTTTAGAAACCTTCTGAGGCGAAGATAATGAGAGCAGTATTCTACTATTTTGAAAGGGACCTCGTAAAATGGCTCAGAGGAAGGATTACCGTTATTTCTTCACTTATAATGCCTGCAGCCTGGCTGGTATTTGTCGGGCTTGCCCTGCCCACAAAATTTACTGATAACTACCTTGAGTTTATCACCCCTGGAATCCTTGTCATGACGACTCTCTTTTCCTCCCTGCAGGGCGGATCACTTATGATTTTTGATAAAATACTGGGCTTTTTGAATAAGTTCCTCGCCATGCCCTCCCCGCGTGAAAGCCTGCTGTACGGAAAAATCCTCTTTATCAGCGTAAGGGGCCTGCTGCAGGCAACTGTGATCCTCCTGATGGCTACGCTCCTTGGGGTAAAGGTACTGAACCCGATAAATATAGTTCTGATATATCTGACCCTGTTTCTGTTTTCGGTATTTTTCTCTGCACTCTCAACTATGATAGGCCTATACTTAAATGACCATGACAGCTATGCAGCTGTGAACAGCATGATCAGCATGCCGCTCTTTTTCACAAGCAGTGCGCTTATGCCCTACGAAGTCATGCCTGCCTGGTTGAAGGCACTTGCCAGACTCAATCCTGTCAGCTATGCCATAGACAGCACAAGAATGCTGTTTGAAGGAACGATCCCTGTATACGGAATCCTTGGACTCGCAACCGGAGCCGGAATAATGGTCCTCCTCGGGACATATCAGTTCCGGAAGGCAGTTGTATGAAAAAAGAGAAAAAGGAAAAAGAGAAAAAGGAAAAAGGAAAAAGGAAAAAAAGTTATTTACCCATAATTAGTCCTCTTGAGCGCAGCGAAAAGGACTGCGGGCTCCCGAATCGCAATTCGGGCGGCAATTCGGGGTTTAGACCTGCTTTATATTCATGTTGAGGGCAACTTCTGCGATATCGGCGCTGTATTCCGAAACCCTCCGCAGGCTCTCAAGGACCATGCTGAGCTCGATATTGCCAGAGCCGTCTTCGCCTTTGGTTTCAAGAGAAACTCCAAACTGGGAAACTTTTTTGGCTTCAACAACGATTTTGTTTATAGCCTGGAGGTCTTCTTCCTGCATTGAATATATTGAGCTCTCAAAAACTTTCTGGGAGAGTTCAGCCATCTTGAAAATAGGGTCATCGGCACTGATTCCGGAGTCCATCTTAAGTACATTCCTGGCGATCCGGACAGCATGATCTCCTACACGCTCTATGCTCTTGGTAATAAGCCTGTACCCAAGACATTCCCGTGGGTGCCTGATTCCTATTTTTTCTGAAAGTTCAATATCCTCAATTGAAGCCTTTAGCTGACGGACTGAGAGAAGGTAGAAACGATCCACATCATCATCTCTCTGGATGACGTCCTCTGCGATCTCCACATTATGGTCCCGAAGGGCGGTCATGGAG